>JAWLHD010000056.1:0-13220 GCA_041690555.1 Anaerohalosphaeraceae bacterium | reverse complement strand
GTCGCTGACGGAGACTCGTACGAGATTTCCATGCCATGCCGTTCGGATGGTTATTCGGCCGGCTTCGGTGAACTTGACGGCGTTGTCGACGATGTTGGTGAGCACCTGCGTTATGCGGTCCTTGTCGAAAGTGATTTTTGGCACTGTTGTGTCGAGGTCGGTCAGGATTTCGAGATTCTTTTCGCGTGCGACGGGGGTCATGGTATCGGCGATTTCGCGGACGAGGTCGTTGATGTCGTAGAGCCACATGGACAGCTCGATGCGCGTGCTTCTGAGTTTCTGGAAGTCGAGCAGGTCGTTGATGAGTCTGGCGAGGCGGTCGACGTTTCTTCGTGCGATGTCGAGGAGTTCGGTCTGATCTTCGTTGAGGTTTCCGACATATCCCGAGAGTACAAGTCGGAGGGCCTCTTTGATTGCGGTGAGGGGGGTTCGGACTTCGTGGGAAGCCATTGAGATGAAGTGCGAGCGGTCCTGGAGGGCTTGTTGTCGTGCTTCTTCGGATTCTTTTCTTTCCGTTACGTCATGCTTGAGTGATACGCAGTGGGTGATGTTGCCTTCGGCGTCAGTGATGGGGCTGATGGCGTTTTCCATAGTGAAGCAGGCGCCGTCCTTTCGCCTGTCGATCATTTCGCTTTTGAAAACTCTTTTGGCCTGAATGGTTCGGTACAAGTTCTCGAAGAATTCTTTTGTGTGTCGGCCGCTGTTGAGGATGCGGGGATTCTTGCCTCTTACCTCTTCGAGTGTGTACCCGGTGAGTTTGGTGAAGGCGGGATTGACCCAGACTATGGCAGCGTCCTTGTCGGTGATCATGACGGCGTCGTCGAGTGCGGCGAGCGCCTGGGCGTGCAGGATCAGATCCTGGGACGAAAGTGATTTTACATCTTCAAGCTGGGACGACATTTGGCCCCCCACCGAACAGCCTGGTTCTTCGGCGTCGAAGATTTGGCCGTTTATTCGATGCCGATCAGTCCGTTTATTGCGACATGAATAGGTCGGTAAAGGGGCGTGAGGACTTTAGCGGGTCGTGTGTGGTGTTTGTGCCGGTTTTGGGTTTTATTTTATTGGACTTATGTTTTCGGGCATTAGGCGTGCTCTTATTGGGCCGGCGGCGAGGGTTGCGAAAGCGGCTGCCGGCAGATGTGCGACGAGGTCGGGAGGACCTGCGAGGCTGGCCCGGATAAAGCTTCCGAAATCCCGTGAGGCTGTCATTCGCACGGGAAAGGCGTTTGGGGCCGGCGGTTGTGCGGCACTTTCGACGATGACGTTTTCAGGGCGGACGACGACCTTCAAATGTCCATCGAATCGGCCGGGGATTATCAGATCGACGGCGTCGACGCGGATGGTGGTGAAGTCGGCGTCCGGTAAGCGGCCTATGACTCGGGCGTCGAAGATGTTTTCACATCGCATGAACCTTGCGACAAATTCGGAGCGGGGCCTTCGGAGCAGTTCGTCGAGTGTGCCGCTCTGTTCGATTCGGCCGTCGTTGAGGATGGCGGCGCGGTCGGCGACGGAGAAGGCTTCTTCGAGGTTGTGGCTGACATGGACGACGGTGAGGCTGATTTCGGTTTGAATGCGGCGGAGCATTGCGCAGACGCTTTGCCGCATTGCTTCATCGAGGGCGCAGACGGGTTCGTCGAGGAGGAGGACCCCTGGCTGGGGCGCGAGTGCACGGGCGAGTGCGGTTCGCTGTTTTTCGCCGCCGCTCAGGCCGGCGACGCGGCGGTCCAGGAGATGGGCTATGCCGAGGAGGTCGGCGGTTTTTGCGACTTTGGCGCGGAGGGCGTCGCGGTGTGCGGCGGCTGCGCGAAGTCCGAAGGCGATGTTGTCGTTCACGGTGAGGTGGGGGAAGAGGGCGTAATCCTGCGGCACGTAACCGATATTTCGTTTGCGTGGTTCTTCGCGTGTGATGTCGCGTCCGTCGATGAATACCCGGCCGGCGCGGGGCTGTTTGAGTCCGCAGAGGCATTCGAGAAGGATGCTCTTTCCGGAGCCGGGGGGTCCGAGGAGTACGAAGTATTCGTTGGGGGCCAGATCGAGGTTGACGTCGTCGAGTTGGAAGCGGCCGACGGAAAATGTCAGATGCTCGGTGCGTATCATAGGCGGAACTGTCCTCTTGTGATGAGTCGGATGGCGATGATGGCGGCCAGGGCGATGAAGATCATGAGCAGCGCGACGGCGAGTGCGGCTTCGAGATTGCCGACGGACTGTTCGAGGAAGATGGTGGAGCTGAGGACTTCGGTTCGTCCGCGGAAAGAGCCTACGAAGATCATGAGGGGTCCGAAGAGGCCGAATGCACGTGCCCAGGTAAGTATGCCGCCTGCAATGATGCCGTTTGCGGCAAGGGGCAGCGTTACGCGGCGGAAGCTTTGCAATCTGGTGCAGCCGAGGGTGAGGGCGACGTTTTCGAAGCGAGTGTCGACGTCGTCGAAGGCTGTACGTGCCGAGCGGATTGCGAAGCTTGCGGCGACGAGGAACTGGCAGAGGACGATTCCCTTGGGCTGAAAGACGAATTCGATGCCGAGGTCCTGTTGTATCCATCGTCCGGCGGCGGTCTGCGAGAAGAAGACGAGCAGCGTGAGGCCGGCGACGAGCGGGGGGAAGACGATTGGCAGGTCGATGAAAGCGTCGATAACGGGGCGGGCGAAGACTCGTCGGCGGCTGAGTATGTAACCCATAGGCACGGCGAAGAGCAGGGAGACGGCGGTTGCGGTGCAGCTTGTCCATATGCTCATCCACAAGGCGTGGCGAATGGCGGGGGATGAGACGACATGGCGGACGGCGTCGGCGTCGACATAGAGGGCGTCGGCGATGATGAGGGTTGCGATGAACACGACGAAGGCGATTACGGCGGCGGCGCAGAAGGCAGTGAAAAGGCGATCGCCCGGGGCGCTGCGCGGTGCTGCGGCGCGGCTTTGGGGGAAGGGCTTTGGGGCAGATTTGTCAGGCTGTGCCGGCATGGGGGGCTTTCAGTACAGGAATAGTATTCTGGCCTCTCAGTTGTGAATGTTGTGTTCTTGTAAGGTTGCTGTATTGTGATCATTTATCATGCCGCGGGATGCTGGCGACTCGGCTTTGTTGGCGCCAATGAACATTCTGAAGGCGACGAGGACGAGGAAGACGGCGAATGCTTTGCGGAGGACATGGCCTGGCAGACGGATGGCCAGTTCAGTTCCGATGAGTGTTCCGAGGAGAGCTCCGACGGCGATAAGCGCTGCAAGTTTAAGGTTGACGTCAATACCGTCATTTCGCCAGTATCGGCAGGCTCCGAGCAGCGCCAGCGGGACCATTACGGCCAGGGCGATTCCCTGAGCGGATTTCTGGGGGAAGGCGGCGATCAGGACCAGTGCCGGGACAATTATAATGCCGCCGCCGAGGCCCAGGGCACCGCTAACGATGCCGGCGAAAAGACCGATTATGATGAACATCCACCACGGATGGGTCATGACGTGTCCTAACATGTTTTGCCTCTCGAATCGCGACTTTTATTTACTGAATTTGAGAAGAGTATTATAGCGGAAGGCGGGAGGGGGTTCAGCAAAAATGCTAAACGGGACGAGACTTGACCGCTTGCACCGGATTTGGTACATGTCATCTGACGGTATGAGTCGAGAACATGATATTATTTGATTGCGGTAGATATGGAGACGCGCAGTTGAGCGGAGCAATGCAATGACAGGCAAGGAGTTCTTCAATGCGGTTGCGAGGGGACGGTCGGATATCGTGCAGGTGCTGCTTGATATTCTGGCTGAGACGAAGTCTCGCTACTGTGTTATCGGCGGGCTTGCGGTGAATGCTTACGTCGAGCCGGTGGTGAGCCTGGACGTGGATATTGTCGTGGCGGTTGAGAATATCGATTGCGTGGCAAAAGCGGCGGCAGGACGCGGGCTGAAAGTCGAACGTTTCGAGCACAGCGTGAACATTGCCGGCACAGGGTCCGACCTGCGCATCCAGATACAGACGGATCCGCGGTACCAGAGTTTCATCGCGGGGGCTCAAGAGCGGGATGTGCTGGGGTATGCGATGCATGTTGCGCAACTTGAGGATGTTCTGCAGGGGAAGGTTTGGGCGTTTAGCGACACGGGGCGCCGCAAGAGCAAGCGTCAGAAAGATCTGACGTACGTTGCGCGGATCATCTAAAGCAATCCCGATCTGGCATCTGTGCTTCCAGGGGCGGTGCGGGATCAACTGGGCACGTGAGCGATGATCGCTTATTCGGGTCGGTCGGCGACGTGGAGGGTTGCTATGCCGCATGTCATGGGGGCGGCCTGGACGTTCCGGAAGCCGGCGTTTTGGAGTTGTGCGGGGAGGTTGGTGTTGCGGTGCCACTGGCGGACGGAGTCGTGGAGGTAGCGGTATGCGGCGGGTCGGCGGGTGATGAGGCCGCCGAGGAGGGGCATGAGCCAGCGGAAGTAGGCGAGGTAGGCGGCGCGGACGAGCGGTTTGGGGGGCAGGGAGAATTCGAGAATGCAGACGCGGCCGCCGGGGCGGAGGAGGCGGTGCATTTCGGTGAGGCCGGCGGAGAGGTCGGCCATGTTGCGGACGCCGAATGCGCAACTGACGACGTGGCAGGATTGCGATTCGAGACCGGTAGCGGTGCAGTCGCAGACGCGCCAATCGATTTTCGCGCCGACGGGCAGTTTGCCTTTGGATCGCAGGCGGGTTTCTTTTGTTTTCGCCCGTTGTATCATTTGGGGGCTGAAATCGCAGCCGACGACTTGGGCGGCGCCGGCGCGTGCGAAGGCCAGGGTGAGGTCGCCGGTGCCGCAGCACACGTCGAGCACGCGGCGGTCGGCGAGCGGCTGCATGAGCGAGACGGCTTTTTTTCGCCAGTGGAAGTCGACGCCGAAGCTGAGGACATGATTGGCCAGATCATAGCGCGAGGCGATGGCGTTGAAGACGCTTTGAACATTGGACGAATCGGCGTGTTCGGGCGTGTTTGGCGGGCGGTTGGGGGTCATGGCAGGAGTCGCTCTTACACCGTTGAGAAGTCGCTGAGCACTCGGTCGGCGACGGGGAGAGCCTGGCGTGTGAGGCGGATTCGGCCGTCGGCGACTTCGAGCATGCCCGTGTTGCGGTGTTCTTCGATCTCGTCGGCAAAGAGTTCCATGAGGTCGTAGCCGGTGCGGTCGGTGAACTGTTCGAGGTCAATTCCTTCGCGTCGGCGAAGGTTCAGGACGGCGGTTTCACATGCGATCTGGATTTCGCCGGGAGTCTGGGTGTCGACGAGCATGGGCGTGCCGGTCCTTATGGCGTCGACATAGGCGCGGATGTCGGCGATGTTGGTGGTGCGTCTGCCGCGGTAGAAGGAAGCGGCGCTGGGTCCAAGGCCGATGAATGGTTCGTTGGCCCAGTATCGCAGATTGTGTCGGCATTCGAAACCGGGTTTGGCGAAGTTGGAGATTTCGTAGTGGCGGTAACCGGACTGGACCAGTGTTTCGATGGCGATTTCGTACATCTGACGGTCTGTTTCTTCGTCGATGGAGACTATTTCGCCGACTGCGATTGCCGACTGGAGCGCGGTCCCGCCCTCGAGAGTCAGTGCGTAGGCGGAGATGTGCTGAACGTCATGGGCGAGGGCGGCGGCGAGGCTTTTCTTCCATGAGGACATGGTGGAGCCTGGGATGGCGAATATGAGATCGAGGCTGATGTTGCCGAAGCCGGCGGCAGAGGCGTCTTCGATGGCCTTTGTGGTTTCGTGTACGTTGTGTCCGCGACCGAGAAAACGGACTTCGCTTTCGGTGAAGGATTGTGCGCCGATTGAGATGCGGTTGACGCCGGCGGCTCGCAGATCTTTGAGGAGGTCGACGTCGACCTGGCCGGGGTTGGCTTCGACGGTGAATTCCTCGGTGTGCTCGGCGTTCGCCGCGAGGGCTTCAAGAAGGCTCATGAGGTGTTCGCGTCCAAGGCACGTTGGGCTGCCGCCGCCGACGTAAATGGTTCGGATGGGTTCAGAGAGTTCATAGGTTTTCAGTTCGGCGATGAGGGCATCGACGAGTATCTGGACGTTGTGCGTTTCGACGGGTTCGGAATAGAAGCCGCAGTAGGCGCATTTATGCCGGCAGAATGGAACGTGGACGTATAGGGACACTCCGTTAGTCATTTGCTGCTCACCATGTAAGTTCGAGTTTGCTTTATCTTAAGGTTCTGCATACGCTGCTATCTGCCGAGTTGTGCGGGGCAGTAGTAGCCCATTGTCTGAGTTACTACGCCCATGCGGTACTGGTGGTCCTGCATGAGACAGACTCGACGGCGGGTCGTTGGGATAGTCGTGGTATAGATTCGGATCTCGCCTTTCACACTGACAATAGCCTCTTCCCGCCAGTCGCCTATGCAGTCGACGACGGCGACGAGATTGCCCTGTAGTCTCTGGATGGGATCTTTGCCCCATTTGCGGATGGCGCCGGACATGACGACCTCTTTTTGAGGGTCGTCGTCCCACCAGAGGGCCCGTGGCGCGAGGGGTCCTGTTTCGTGGAACTCGATGAGTTTGCCTTTTGCGCTATACAGCCATCTCTGTTTGAGGTCGCGTTCGCCGCCCCAGAGCTCCATTCCGTCGTATTCGGGGAGGATGTCGGCGGCCATGCCCTGTCCGTGGATGTGCGTGGTGGGCTCTTTGTGGGCCCAGAGCTTACGTCCGGTCTTCGCGTCGACGACGCAGAGTCCGTCGGTCTTCTGGCGGGTCTCGAAACCGTAGTAGATTTCGAGCCCCGGATTGTCAGGGTCGATGTCCGCTACATAGACGTAATCGGGGTGTCCCATCTGGAGGGTCCAGAGGCCTTTGCCGTTGTCGTCGATGACGGCGCCTCCGATGACGAGTTCATCTTTGCCGTCGTTGTCGACGTCGGCGACGAGGGGATTATGCGAGCCCTGGCCGCTGTATTTTTTTTGTTCCTGCGTGGATTGCCAATACCAAATACTGTTGAAGTTCTTATCGAGTGCGAGGATCTTGATGAGGCTGTAGGTTCCTCGCTTCATGATCAGCGAAGGTGTCTTGCCGTCGAGATATGCGACGAGGAGGAAGTTTCGCTGGGAGCGGTTGTAATCTTCGTAACCGTCACGGGAGAGCCAGTCGCATCGTGCCAGGACTTCGCCGGTGAGTCCGTCGAGCTTGATGAGGTATTCGGGTCCGGCGGTTACCAGGCCTTTTTCGTCGCGGGGGTCTCCTTCGCCCGCCTTGCAGTAGACCTCGGCGCGTCCGTCTCCGTCGAGGTCGTAGACGATCCAGGGCGAGTACCAGATGCCGGCTTCGATGGACCAGCCCATGTCATGTCGCCAGAGCAGCGTTCCGTCGGCCTTGTAGGCTTCGATCTTGTATGTAGTGGTGCTGGGCTTCCAGTAGCCGGGCATTTGATAGGGATCGGTGTTGAAGTTGGGCTGCTTGATGAGGTACTCGTATTCGCCGTCGCCGTCGAGATCGGCAACGCCGACTTTCTGGAAGTCATAGTCGCCGGCAAGGGGTATGCTTATGTACGGGTTTGGGCTGCCGGTGAGTTTGACGGAGGCGGCTGCCAGGGTTTTGTCATTTCCGGCGGCGCGGAGCTGATATGTGTACGCTTTGCCTTGTCGGGCGGATGTGTCAATAAAGCATGTCGGTTTGAGGGGGTCGGGCGTGAGACAGGTTGGTTCGGCGTCTTCTTGGGCTCGCATGATCCGGAAAGCGATGTCTTCGGGATCGTCTGCCAGGAGCCTCCAGCTCAGGAATACGGCGCCGTCGGGGCGTTCGACGGCTACGAGGCCGCGGCCGATTCTTTCGGCGGCCGTTATATTTGCATTAACGGATGCCAAAACGATTATGCCCGCCAGAACCAACTGATTGCGCAAGTTCATACGTCACCTCGATTAAACAGAGTTTGGCCGACCGCCAACTACAGGATACCGGAGGCGCCAAGTCGCGTCAAGAAAATATCGGACAAGGTCTTTACGTCGGCGGGTCTATACGCTATAATTCCGCGCAATGGTTTGACACAGGCGAGATGTTTGGTTCACCGTCAAAGGAGGATATCCATGATTTACAAGCGAATGTTTCTACTGGTTTGCTTTCTGTCGGTCGGGGCTTTTGCGCAGCATTCGGCGGTTGTTCCGGCGCACAGGATGGACTGGTGGGCGGCCCGTCATGAGGCGGTCAAGGAGCGGGTGCGGCAGGGCGACGTCGATCTTCTGATGATCGGCGACAGCATCACGCACGGCTGGGAGGGGGCAGGCAAGGAGTTGTGGGAGAAATACTATGCTCCGCGCAAGGCGGTGAACATGGGTTTCAGCGGCGACCGTACTCAGCATGTGCTTTGGCGACTGGATCATGGCGAGATCAAGGGAATCAGCCCGAAGCTGGCGGTGATCATGATCGGTACGAACAACTCCAACGGCAACGACAACACGGCCGAGGAGATCGCCGACGGGATCAAGGCGATCTGCGCGAAACTGCGGGCCGAACTGCCTCGGATGAAGATTCTCGTACTGGCGATATTTCCGCGGGCGCCGCAGCCGTGTCCTCAGCGGGAGAAGAACGCCAAGGCGAGCGAGTTGGCGTCGAAGATCGCCGATGGGAAGATGATTCACTACCTGGACATCAATGCGAAGTTTCTCGAACCGGATGGGGAGCTGAGCAAGGAGATCATGCCTGATTTTCTGCACCCGAACACGAAGGGGTACCAGATCTGGGCGGAGGCGATGGAGCCGAAGATTGCCGAGCTGATGGGCGAGAAGAAATAGTCTCGCGTCGGGATCGATGCGGGTTTAAAATGTCAGGGATCGACATGGGCTCGTGCGGCAAAGACCGCACGGGCCTTTTTTGTGGCTGAGGGGCAGTCGGACGCGTCGGGCGGGTAAAAAGGTGTTCTTCTGAGAGAAATTCCTTTGCTGCGCGGCAGCAGTTTCACTACAATTGTATCATGAATCCATAGCGAGCCGGCTGCGATTTGGGAGGTCGGCGAATAAATAGTGGCCTTACGATGATGGTGGGCGCGTCGCGCCCGCCGGGAAGGGAGGATTCCTCATGCGGCAAAGGTTTGTTTGGCTATTCATTTCCATTGTTGTACAGTCTTCTGTTTCCTCAATGGCCCAGTACGGCGGAGGGGACGGCACTGCGGCGCAGCCTTATCAGATATGGAGTGCAGAGCATTTTCGTATGATAGGGCTTCGTCCCGGCGACTGGGACAAGCACTTCAAGCTAATGGCGGATATCGACCTGAGCGAGATTCCACGGGAGGGGCTCAATGCCATAGGTGTCTTTCTGACAGGAGACTTCAGCGGCGTATTTGAGGGGAACGATCGTGAGATTCTGAATTTGGCGCATGATGTTAGCGCGCTTTTCGGGCGTGTAAACGGGCCCAATGCCATCATCAAAAATGTTGTGCTCAAGGATGTAGAAATGCAGGGGGGCAAGTATGTTGCCAGTCTTGTAAATGACCTGGTGGAGGGTACGGTTTCGGGATGCAGTGTGACCGGCTCTTTGGGCGGCGAGTTGACTGTTGGGGGGCTCATCGCGGTGGTTTGGGCGGGCGGAACAGTGTCCGACTGTCACGCCAAATGCCTGGTCGGCGGCAAACAGAGGACCGGCGGTCTGGTCGGCTCGTCGAGCGGCTGTATCATTAATTGCAGCTCTGACAGCGTTGTTTTCGGTACTCGAGATACGGGAGCACTGGTCGGGCTCAACACCGGCAGCATTCTTCGGAGCTTTGGCTCCGGCAAAGTCACGGGCAGTACATTGTGCGGGGGACTCGTGGGCGATAATCACGGGCAGGTATACGACTGTTACGCGAGAGCCGAGGTACACGGTACTTCCGGAGTAGGGGGTCTTGCCGGTGGTAATGTCCTGGGCGGCAGAATAGTGCGGTGTTATGCAGCGGGGATACTGAGCGAACCATATAATGCGATTGGCGGTCTTGTCGGGTACCATGTGCACCCGGATTCGTATCTGGCAGATTCGCTATGGGACAGGCAGGTAAGCGGCACGTATTATGGGGCTGCAAAGGTGCTGGAAGGGGCGCCTAACCCAGTCAATTGCCATGGGTACATGACTCTTGATATGCATCGTTCGCGTTTTTATCTTGCGAAGGGCTGGGACTTTGCAGGTGAGACTGCAAACGGAGTCGAAGATATCTGGTCAATCGACGAGGGCAAGGGCTATCCGTATTTTGCCGTGCAGAACAAGGTGTACTATGTCGATGCGATTTACGGAGATGACAATAATGACGGTCTGAGCGCTTCGAGTGCTTATGCGAGTATTTACAGGGCATTTCGCAAGGCAGTCAGCGGGGACACAATCATCGTGAATGAAGGTTTGTATCAGGAGGACCTTGACTTTGCCGGGCGATCGATCAACCTCCGTTCCTGGGATCCGGCAGACATATCAAGAACGAAAAGCACCATTATACAAGGCAGCGGCAGCGGGTCGGTGGTCGTGTTCGACGGCAGTGAAACTGGGGAGTGTCGCTTGAGCGGATTTACTATCACGGGAGGGCATGCGAGCCTCGCCGGCGGGGGCATTCGCGGTAACGGGACAAGGGCGGAGATTTCCAACTGCATTATCAGGGGCAACGTTGCGGAGAATAGAGGCGGCGGGGTGCATGGCCTGGCCGGACCTCTGATTGCATGCATCGTCAGCGAGAACAGAGCGGACACAGGCGGCGGCCTGGCTGGCTGCACCGCAAGTATTACAAACTGTCTGATAAGCAGCAATGTGGCGGAGTATTGCGGCGGGCTTAACAACTGCGACGGAGCTTTAGTTCACTGTACGATTGTCGACAACTTCGCAGTTGACGGAGGTGTACTGAACGAGTGCGACGGTACGTTGACAAATTGTATTATTTGGGGCAACAGCGGAGATGTCCTGGCAGGCTGCAATGCTACAATAACCTACAGTTGTTTTGCGGGTGGTTCAGAGGACGGAAACATCGATGCCGATCCGCAGTTTGTGAATGCCGGTCTTAAGGACTGGCGATTGTCAGCGGGATCACCATGTATCGATGCAGGAACGGATGCGGGCGTTTTCGTGGATCTGTGCGGCGATGCACGACCTTTTGACTTTCCAGATGTAGACAACAATGGTGAATTGCCGGACTTCGACATGGGAGCTTATGAGCGTGTAAACCAGATTCCTGTTGCGTATGCAGGAGAGAATGTCGAGCTATATGCCGGCGCGGGCGGTATTGCCACAGTCGGTCTGGATGGGTCCGGTTCTTACGACGCCGACGGTGATACATTAGCTTATGTTTGGATCTGGGAGATTGACGGGGAGGTCCTGGCTTGTGAGGGTGTGAATGTGGTTTTGGAACTGCCCCGGGGTGAACATGTCGTTTCACTTGTGGTCAGTGACGGTGTCGACGATTCCCTGCCCTCTGAGGTTGCTGTCAAGGTTCTGAACGCAGCACCCGTAGCGAATGCGGGGCAAGACGTTGTCGCCTATGCATGGATTGACGGAACTGCTGAGGTTATGCTTGACGCATCGGCTTCGAGCGATGTAAATGGCGATACATTGTCATACAGGTGGCTGTTGAACGGGGTGGAGATTGCCACCGGCATCAATCCGTGCATCACGCTTGAGTTGGGAAGTTATGCGATCGAGCTTATTGTATTCGATGGATGGGATACATCGGAGCCGTGTGAGGTTCTGATCGTGATTACTGAGGCGATAAAGTGCATCGCACGAATCATGCCAAAGACGATAAACCTGAAGAGCGCTAGTCGCAGTATCTTGGCGATCATGGAGCTCTCTGACGAGGTGGCCGGCGAGGGCATCGACGATTGGTACGGGTTGGTGATGGAGCCGGGAGATGTCACCGCTCGGCTGTGGCGGTTGTCCAACAAGGGCAAGATGCGGCAGATCTTCGCGTTTTTCGATACGCAGAGCGTGGTTGATTCACTTCAAAGCAAAGGCAAGATTAGAGTGTACGTGATCGGTCGGCTCATGTCAGGCCAGTATTTCTATGGCACGGATGATGTACAGGTAATAGGAACGGGCAAAGCGGCGGAGCAACGCATGCCAGTGCAGGTTGACGGGCGAAGTGCTCCGCTGAATAAGCCTTAATGTGGGCGGGCTGTTTCAGCAGTCGACCGTCCTGATTTTGCGGCTAATATGCCCTACTGGGGGATGTCGCCGGTGTCGGGTGTTGTTACGCTGAGGACTGGGGGTTCGGGGTCGAGGCCTCCGCGTCGGAGGACTCTGATGCGATAGACGACCCATCGGGCGAACCCGCTGAGTGCGAATCCGCAGAAGGCGATTACCAGCGCGGTCTGGAGGCGGAAAAGCACGATCATTCCGAAGATGACAACGGCCCAGAAGAGATGCGTCATTGGCTTTCGGCCGCGGAGGTACATGTTCACGAGGTGGGGGTAACGGATTCGGCCGATCATGAGGATTGAGACACCGATGGCGACGAAAGGCAGCGAAGCGACCAGAAGCGTTTCGCCGACCTGAACAAGCGGGGAATCGCCCAGGTCGTGAAGGAGCATATCCTGATAGAACAGGATGAGGCTGACCAGGACGCCGGCGGCGGCGGGTGTGGGCAGGCCGGCGAAGCTCATGTGGGCAGTCTCGTCTTCTTCATTTTCGACGTTGAAGCGAGCCAGGCGGATGGTGGCGCAGGCCATGTAGGCGGCGGCGGCGAGCCAGACGAAACGATAGACGAATCCTTCGAGAATGAATTCGGGGCCGACCATTTCTTCGAGCTTCTGATCGAGCACCATTAACATGAGGAAACCGGGGGCCACGCCGAAGCTGATTGCGTCGCAGAGGCTGTCGAGCTGGCCGCCGAAGCTGGAGGTTGTCTTGCTGATGCGTGCGACACGGCCGTCGAGCATGTCGGCGATCATGGCGACAAAGATCATGTAGCCGGACCAGGCGAAATAGGGCAGGTCGATCTGCCGGACGGACATGTGCTCGATGCCCTTGCTGGCGAAGACGATTGCCGCAAAGCCGCAGATGCCGTTGAGCAGTGTGATGAGAGACGGCAGGATGGTGATGTATTTGAGGCGCTGGCGGCGGACGCGCCGAAGCAGCTTTCGTTTTCGTGCTCGTTCGCTTTCCAGGGACATCAGTCGTACCTCACGAGGACGGAGAGTCCGGCCTTAACCTTTTGGCCGACGGTGACCATGCATTTGGCATTCTCTCGCATCGGCAGGAGCAATTCGGTTCTTGACCCGAATTTTATCATGCCGAAGCGTTGTCCCGCGGTGAACTCCTGATCGGGGCATGCGCGGCAGACGATTCGCCGGGCGATTGC
>JAWLHD010000055.1:0-13327 GCA_041690555.1 Anaerohalosphaeraceae bacterium | reverse complement strand
ATTTGAATCAGTGAATTGCGGAGGGTCGCGTGTTGCCATATATAAAAAAAAGATTTGCGGATAAAAAACGCCGCGGCTTACGTCTGAACTGTCCAGAACCCCAGTAAACAATGCAAGGAGCATAACATGAACCGACGTCACTTCATGGCATCGGCCGCCGGCGCAGCCGCACTCGCCGGGGCCGGCCTCAGACCGGCGACATCAATCGCCCAGGACCAAAAGAAACAAGCCGTCCTCAAGCTCGCCAGCCAGGAGGGGCGCATCCCCGGCGGCAGCCTTGCCGAAAAAGTCCGCAAGCTGCAGGACTGGGGCGGCGTGGGTCTGGAAGTCGGCGGCGGCGGACTCCAGCACCGTGTCAAGGAAATCAAGGACGCACTAAAAGGCACCAATGTCAAAATGTCCGCAATCTGTGCCGGTTTCCGCGGCGTTCCGATCTCCCACGACCCCGAGGTCCGCAAGCAGGCTATCGAAAGCAGCAAGGTGATCCTCACGGCCGCGGGCGAACTCGAATCGACCGGCATGATCATCGTGCCCGCCTTCAACGGCCAGACCGAACTCAATAACAAAGAAGGACGCAAAATCCTACTCGAAGAAGTCCTCCCTCAACTCGGCGATCACGCCGTCAAGTGCGGAACACGTGTCCTCCTGGAACCGCTCAACCGCAGGGAATGCTTCTTCCTGCGACTGCTCGCGGATGCCGCCGCCATCTGCCGAGACGCCAATCACCCCGGCGTCTGCATGATGGGAGACTTCTACCACATGTGCATCGAAGAAACGAGTGACTGGGGCGCATTTCTTTCGGCGGGCAAATACTGCCACCACGTCCATCTCGCCAGCCGAGCGCGCAATCTCCCCGGGCAGGACGACCGCAGCTTTGTCGACGGTTTCAAAGGCCTCAAGATGATCGGCTACCAGGATTACTGCAGCCTGGAATGCGGATGCAAGGGCGACCCCAACGTCGAAATACCAAAATCGTTCCGCTTGCTCGAACAGCAGTGGGCCGAAGCCGTCATATAGTTATCTTGCACAATTTTTGGATATGTACCGTTAGATGAGTTAGTACTAACTTCACGTTTTGAAAGGAAAAACATTATGAGTCAACTCAACCGAATCGGCGGCGGCTTTTCTCGTCGCGACTTCATGAAAACCTCTGCCGCCCTCGGCGCAGCCGCCGTGATCAGCCCCGGCGCCTTCGCACAGGGACAGCAGAAACTCCGAATCGGCCTCATCGGTTGCGGCGGCCGAGGTAACGGCGCACTCAACGATTGCCTCGAAGCCGGAAAGATCGTCGGCATCCCCATGGAAGTCGTCGCAACGGCCGACTGGTTCAAGCACAAAGCCGTCGGAACGGGCAGGGGCAAAGGCGTCCCCGAAGAACGTTGCTTCGGCGGCGCAGACGGCTACAAGAAAGTTATTGCAGCCGACGTCGACGTCGTTCTCATCGCCACCTCGCCCAATTTCCGCCCGCTTCACCTTGAAGCGGCGGTGAAGGCCGGCAAGCATGTTTTCATGGAAAAGCCCGTGGCCGTTGACCCCGCCGGCGGTCGAAGGGTCATTGCAGCCGGTGAAGTCGCAAAGGCAGCAGGTCTCGCCATAGTCGCCGGAACGCAGCGCCGACATGAAGCTTCCTATCAGAAAATGGCCCACCGCATCGCCGAAGGCGCAATCGGAACAATCCTCGGCGGAGCAATCTACTGGTGCGGCGGAGCGCTCTGGTACCAGCGCAAGAACCAGAACGAGTCCGACGCCGACTACATGGTGCGCAACTGGGTCAGCTTCACCGAAATGTCCGGCGACCACATTGTCGAGCAGCACGTACACAACATCGATGTCGCCATGTGGTACCTCGGCCGACCCCCTGTCGCCGCTCTGGGCTTCGGCGGTCGCGCACGCCGCAAGACCGGCAACCAGTTCGACTTCCACAGCATCGACTTTGACTGGGGCGAAGGCTGCCATATCCACAGTATGTGCCGACAGATCAACGGCACCGACGGGCGGGTGAGCGAATACTTCACCGGGACCAACGGCACCACGTGGGGCAACGGCGGACTTAACATGATCAACAAGAAGGAGATCACCGTCCCCGACTTTGAAGAACGAAACCCCTATGTCCAGGAACACGTCAATCTCGTGCGCGGCATTCTGGCCGGCAAGCCCATCAATGAGGCCAAGAACGTTGCAGAAGCCACGCTCGCGGCCATCATGGGCCGGATCGCCACTTACACCGGCAAGCTTGTCCGATGGAAAGACGTTGTCGAGAATGCCAACACCCCGTGGTACAACATCACCTGCAGTCCGTCGGCCGAAGACTTCGAAAAGGGCCCCGTAAAAGCGCCCGCAGACGAAGTGGCGCCAATACCTGGTACCGATTAGTCGGTCCATGATATCGTGCTGCATACGGCCGCGACTCAAAGGAGCCGCGGCCTTTTTCTTATATTTAACCGCCGAGGTCCGATATTCATTTCTTATGGGGGCCGGCTGCTTATCCACGTCAACCGGCCGAAAAAAGTGAAGAATAGCCGTTTTTTTAGTGGCCGCTGCGAACCGCGTTTCGTATAATCTGCGTGTTCTTTGCAAAGTGAAAAGGGGGCGAAAGGCTTCGACCGGACAGGTAGACGGTCGAGTTGCATGTCCAGGACGTCGGTTGGCCTGGTTAATCATCCGACACCTAAATTTACTTGGCGAATACAATTACGCCATGGCTGCCTAATTGAGCGGCCCGTCCTGACCGGCTTTCTCCTGCGGGTCGGTCAAGGGCGTCAAACAGTGGGATAGCCGATGCGGGCGTTCGCGACGCAAAGGCGAAACTGATTGCGAACTGGCAACGGCGGCAGCTTGTCGTTTAGCGGCTGCCGGAGCGAGATCCAGATAAGCGACTAAACATGTAGACGCTCGGCCCGAAATGTCACGGGACGGGGGTTCGAATCCCCCCGCCTCCATTCGTTTTGCAGTATTCACTGACGGCTCCCTGCGTGGGCAAGGGGTTTGGCCTGCGGCGACGCGCGCATCCTGGCCAGCAAAAAAATGGTTTTTTGTATGGACAGAGCGTTTGGCGTACATTATAGTTGAGGGTTTGCCGGGTTAACAAGACAAGATCAGCCAAGGAACTAAGCAGTAAGGTAACAGTCATGGCACATAAAAAAGGACAAGGGTCAACGAGAAACGGTCGCGACAGCAATCCACAGTACCTCGGCGTTAAGCTTTATGGGGGTCAGGCGGCTCGAGCGGGATGCATCATTGTGCGTCAGCGCGGCACGAAGTGGCTGCCGGGTTTCAATGTCGGCATTGGGCGCGATCATACCCTGTTTGCTCTTAGTGATGGCACCGTGGAGTTCAAGGGCAAAAAGGTGCATGTTGTAGCCTGAGTTGAGTCTTGGTGAGATGCAGGCCGCCGGGTGCGGCCTTTTTTTTGCGCGCAAAACCTGGATTCCGATTGTTCAGCCGAAGGGACATGCGGACAGTCTTGTCCCATTTGGTGCAACGCCTTCGGTCCGGCACCTTGTATATCGCTGTTTGGTGTGATATATTGGCTGTGATATGCGTGCTCGGCCGAACCGGGGCGGGCCTCGGGACGGCGACACGAGTCTTGCAAGGCATTGAAAGGCGCGTATGAGAGTTCACCGGCTGGGGGTCAGCATTTCGCGGGCGACGCTTGCCGCTTTTTTGGCGATTTCGTTGTGTTCGTGCCTCCCGCAGGAGCGGGCTGTCAGTATTACCGAGGTGCGGGAGGGCGAGACCGCCCACAGTGTAATTTACAAGGCCGCACACATTACGCCGAGCGACCGCCAGATGGCGTGGCAGCGACGCGAGTTGATAGGCTTTGTGCA
The DNA here is from genome assembly GCA_041690555.1 of Anaerohalosphaeraceae bacterium. GTDB lineage: Bacteria > Planctomycetota > Phycisphaerae > Sedimentisphaerales > Anaerohalosphaeraceae > JACZKQ01. The sequence continues at coordinate 9,500 of JAWLHD010000055.1, read as the reverse complement.
TTTCGGCATCAACACTTTCACCGGTAAGGAGTGGGGTACGGGCAAGGAAGATCCGGCCATCTTCAATCCAACTGAACTGGACTGTAGTCAGTGGGTTCGTGTTTGCAAGGACGCGGGCATGCAATTGATCATGCTGACCGCCAAGCACCATGACGGATTTTGTCTTTGGCCGAGCAGATACACGGAGCATTCGGTTAAGAACAGCCCATGGAAGAACGGCAAGGGCGACGTGGTGAAGGAGCTTTCGGATGCATGTCGCAAGGCCGGTCTGAAGTTCGGGGTGTATCTTTCGCCGTGGGATCGTCACGAGCCGACTTATGGTGATTCGCCGGCGTATAATCGATACTTTGTGAACCAACTGAAGGAACTTCTGACCAGATACGGGGAGATACATGAGGTGTGGTTTGACGGGGCGTGCGGGGAAGGGCCCAACGGCAAAGTGCAGGTTTATGACTGGGCGGCGTATTACGAAGTGGTTCGGCGGTACGCCCCTAACGCGGTGATCTTCAATGGGCCTGATGTACGGTGGGTAGGCAATGAGGCCGGCTACGCAAGAGAGACGGAGTGGAGCGTGTTGCGGCTGGACAAGACGTTTGCGGAGTTCATGTTGAAAGATCCTCAGAAGACAGACCTGGGCAGCCGCAGCAGACTGATAGGTCCAGGTCGCTTGGTCTGGCTGCCCGCTGAGTCGGATGTGTCGATACGGCCCGGCTGGTTCTATCGTCCCGAAGAAGACGATAAGGTCAAGAGTCTTGATCAACTGCTGGACATCTATTATGGTTCGGTCGGACGCAACTCAGTGCTGCTCTTGAACGTTCCTCCGGATCGGCGCGGACTGATTCATGAGAACGATGCCCGGAGACTGCGCGAATTTCGCAGGGTGCTGGACGCGACGTTTGCCAGGAACCTCGCCGCGGGCGCCGAAGCACGATGCTCGGCGTTTCGCAAGGGGACAAGGGCGTTCTCGGATGAAAGGCTTTACGGACCGTCAATGATCGTCGATGGCAATCCGGAGACTTACTGGACGACCGAGCAGGGGCAGACGCTGGCCATACTGGAGATTGACATGCAAGGCGACCAGACGTTTAACGTTGCGTCCCTTAGCGAATACATCAAAGCAGGTCAACGTGTGGAGGAGTTTGCGCTGGAGGCGTGGTATGACGGTCAGTGGAGGGAGTTTGCACGCGGCACGACGATCGGTTACAAGCGGCTGTTGCGCTTCGATCCGGTGACCACGCGGAAGGTGCGGATCAAGATCACGCAGAGCCGAGTGTGCCCCACCCTGGCGGAATTCGGACTGTACTTGGCCCCGCCGGTGGAGACAGTGCTCTCGATGTGACGGAAACCGCAGGCGTTTGCTTGTGCTTCGGTGTGTTCAGGCAGGCGGGCTTTATGGGGTGGGGGCCAAGGCCTGAGCTCTTCTTCTTGGTGTCGTTCCGAAGAAAACAAAGGTAACCAGAACGAGGGCGGAGCCGGCGGTGAAGATGATCTTCCTGTTTTTTGTGTCCGCGCAGCGGCTTACCCACTCCGGCGTGAGCGATTGCCGTTCCTGTCGGGCAAGTTCCTTGAAAAGGGCCTCTTTTGCTTCATCGAGGTGTTCATCAGAAGCTCTCGGCAGCACAGTGCCTTCGGCGGCGGGTTGTCTGCCGAAGGTTATGGTCTGGAGCTTGGCAAGCAGTTGGGGATTCTCTTGAAGGTGTCTGATCTGGGCATCATATTGCTCTGTAAGGCGGCGGATCTGCGCATTTGCTTCTTCGATGCGCACCAGATGGACGCGGTTCTGATAGTAATTGACTATTTCGGGTTCGATCAGGATTGACAGGGCAATTGCGGCTCCGCCTATGCTGAAGAAGAGGCAGAAGAGGAGAAAACGAATTGTGAGCACCAGTTTTTTCATTTGTCCATCCAGCCGAAGGAGGGGCCGATGCTTTATCGACAATATCAGGGTCTCGGCATGAAAACGGGGTGCGGAGGGCGGTCGCGTGCGCACCGAGCGGCAAACACGCGACCGCAGAATCGGGTTGCTCAGTCGATTTTGAGAATTAATGTGGCCTCGCCGGCCCTTGCGGACATGAGGTCAGTACCGGCCAATGTTACGGGGTAACGATAGTCGCCCCTGCCAAGACATGAAACCACAAGAGCGTAGTCGCCCGGCTGAGTTGCGAAATACCAGCCGTCGTAGTCGATCTTGTAGGGCTCTATTTTCGATGCCGGTCCTTCGAGCCAGGCATTTGCGGCGATGGGGGCATACTCACTGTCGACGACCTGCATGTGGAGGTGGCCTTTGTTAAGGCTGCTAAACTCATTGACAACGTCCAGCGCGGCATCCTGGCCGGCTGTCAGGGCAAAACAGGTGGCTTCTGATGTCTGTACCTTGTAGTAGCCTCCGATGCGGTACTCGCCTGGGGGCAGGTTTTCGACTGCGTAGGCGCCGCCGTCCTTTTGCGGTATGTAGGCCCTTACGGTGCCGTCTTGGCTTGTCAGGAAGACGGGCTCGTCGCGATCGGCAATGAGCCTGCCGGAAACGGAGGCGGTGCAGGGCGGGATGTCCATGTCGATTTCTACGTCGTTATCGGTGATTGATACGAGGACGGACTTCGTGAACTGCACAAAATCGGGACGCATCACCACTACGCTGTATATGCCGCAGGGGACGTCACTGATCAGGTACGGTTCACCGGCGGCTTTGGGCGGCTGCACACGGCCCATCCTGGATCCCCAGATGCCAGTTCCCACCTGCAAGTAGACATCCATGCCTTTGAATGCGGTGTCGTCCGAGTTGATATTAAGTTTCAGTGCAATTCTGCCGGTAGACATGTGCATCTCGCCGAGGTCGAGATCGCCGGTGCCAATTTCGAGCGTTGTCAACCTGAGCCAGTCCGGGGCTGTGTGGCGTTCATCCTGCGGCAGCTTATAATATAGACCGTAGAAGCCGGCGGGTGTGCCGTAGAACCGGAAGCGACCGTCAGTGTCGGCGGCAACACGGGAGACAAATGTCTTTGCGCTGCTGTTGTACGGGTCAGTCAACATCAGTTCGGCGGCAACCGGGCGCTCACCAATGAGGATGCGGCCGGAGACCGTGGAAGGGCCTCCGAAGTCGAGCCTGGTTTCCTCGCCTTCAACGGGGACAACGGTTCGGCAAGCCACGCCTGTGCCGCGGTAATGCTCCGAACGCTGGACGTAGCAAACTTGCTCAGGGAGGTGTTCGATGCGGTAGCGGCCGTCATTGTCGGTTATGGCGGAAGCAATGCGCCCGGCCTCGCTGCCGCCGCGGTAGCCTGCGGCATCCTGGACGAGGAGCAGCACGTTTGCCTGTGGTCTGCCCTGGTCGTCGTAGACGCGGCCGTGGACGGTGCCACCGTGTGTCAGGAGCAGCTCGACCTGCTCGTGCGAGTCGGCGGAGGCGACTTTGAGATCATGGTAGATCGCCCGGCTGTAGTCTGGGTGGGTAACTTTGACTGTCTCCGTCTGCACCCCGAGGTCTGTCAGCATGAATAAGCCTGCGGCGGTTTCGGCGGCGCCTGCGGTGGAGGTGAATACGTCGTGATCAAACCAGAGATTGCCGCCGGCCTTTGAAAGCGCGATGATTTTTGCGCCGTTGACAGGCTTGCCGGAACTATCCACGACGCGGCCTTTGATGATGCCGCCGGGCGCCAAAGCGACGATGATTGGCTGCGGATTGGCGCCGTCGACCGGATCGCTCCAAGTCCACGCCAGACCCTCGGCGGCAATTTGGACCTGCGCCGTACCGGGCCCGGGCGACTCAATGTCGAACTTGCCTTCCGGGTCGGTGAGTTCGTGCCAAGACATCGCTGCGGGCGTGTATGAACCGGTGAGCGATTTGAGGATTCGGACGCGGGCCTTGAAGTTCGGAACGGCCCGGCCTGTGGCGGCATTTACGACGACACCCTGCAAGCGGGGCTTGCCGCCGGGCCTCAAGCACTTCAGCGCCACCTTCATGTCCTGTGTTGAGCCGGCGATGTCCGTGAGGGTTTTGTTTTCGATGTTCTCGCCGGAAAACATGAGGCGATATGTGCCGGGTTTGAGCCGGTCGACGACGAATACGTCGCCGGTGACGCGGCCCTGTTTGGGGCCAGTCTTTGTCGAGTAGGCGGAGACGGTGACGTTGCCGGACGGCGGGCCGTTGATGAAATCTATGGTGCCGCTGATCAAAGTGAGGCCGGCCGGCGAATCGCCGGGGACCGTCACCATAAGGGCTCCGTGGTCGAGCGGAAGGGCGGTTTCGAGGACTGCCTTGGAAAGTGAGCCGCCGCCGGGATTGGGGATGTGCACCATGATGGTGTAATCATCGGGGGTGATGTTGGCGAGCGTGAAGGCGCCCGTTGCGTCGATTGTGCTCAGCGGGGTGCAAGTGGTGATGTTCCACCATTTGGGCTGGGCGGCAATCTTCAGGTCGGCGGCCGGCTGACCGTCGGCATACACGGCATAGCCCTGGACCGGCGAGCCGGATTGCATAACGATGCGGGCCGGGGCGATGATGTTGGGATCCGTGAGCTGGACGATACATTTGGCGGGAGCGTAATCCTTATGCATTGCGGTAACGAGGTATGCGGTTTCGGACGGTCGGAAGGCACCCATGAGCAGGCGACCCTCGGCATCGGTGCGCTTGTATTCCGAGGATCGCTCCGTCTGGCGACCGTAGCGCTGGCCCATCCAGGTGATATAAGGGATCACGTCCTTGAGCGGGCGGCCGTTGGGGTCGGCGACTTCGACCTGGACTCGACAGCCTCGTTCGAGGGCGAAATGCTTTACCGCATTGACGCCGCTCTTGAGCATTACCGACGGCTCATCGTTCCAGTCGTCCACCCAGAGGTATTCGCGCGAATAGACCCTGATTTTGTAGCTGCCTTCATCGGGTATCTCGTCGATGTGATAGAAACCGTTGGCGTCGGTGACGGCTTCGATGTAGCGGTCCTTTACTATCTTGACCTTTGCGTCGGCGACGGGTTTTTCTGTTTTTCGGTCTGTGATCACACCGCTTAGCACACCTTGCGGGACAAACTGGAATTTCAGCATATCGTCAGTTTCCTGTGGCGGCTTCTCGATCGCGGTCACTATCGGCGTCGGATCGGGTTCTTTGGCGGCATTGTCTGGTTGGGCGGCTGAAACACCGTGCTTTCCGTCGTGGATCGCGATGGTCGGGACAGGCGGCGAGGGGGGGCGTTCTGTTTCGTCCTGGATGAAGACGGTCGGCGTTACATTCGGCGGTGTCGAAGGCGCCGCGGGGTTTTGCCGGTGAACGGCATTATATAGTATCACGGCCGAGACACCGGCGGCGGCGATTACTGCTGCTGCGGCTATCTTGGCGGCCAACGTGCCGAACAAAGATGTGCTGGCCGCGCCGGCAGTCGGGTGGGCAGGGGCGGCAGGCAAGCCGGCGGACGGGGCGGTACCTGATGCAGCAGCGGCTGATATTGCCCTTGCACTGGTTACGGCCAGTGCGCCAATTGCCCCTACTACGCCCGCAGTGAAGTTTTTGCCTGGTCCCGTGTTGGCGATCGTGGATTCGACCATCGCGGCGACCTGCTCCCTAAGGAGCTTTCGGCCGCGCGAGAGGCGCTGCCTTACGGCGTTCTCCGAAAGATCAAGCTGTTCGGCCAGCTCTTTAATACTCTTGTCCTGACGATAGAAGAGCACCAGCGGTTCGCGATACTTCACGGGGATATGCTGCATTGCCTGTCGTACGACGGCGTGTCGCTCGGCGGTGATTGCTGCTTCAGCGGCTTCCTCGCAGCCGCAGTCGGAGCACTCGACTTCATCTATTGGGACCGCCAGACGGATAGGGTCGCGTTTGCGGTCTCTGATAGCGTTGCGAACGGCATTTCGGGCAATACTGCACAGCCAGTGTTTGAACTTGCCAAGGTCCCTGAGCTGCCCCAGGTCCTTCCATGCACTGATGAAGGTCTGCTGCGCCAGTTCTTCGCTTTCCGCCACGTCGCCGACGGCGCTGAAGGTGATGCCGCAAATCAGCGGCTGGTAGTCCCGGACAATCGCCTCGAAAGCGGCCGTATCGCCCCGGAGACTGGCCTGAAGGAGTTGGATTTCCTGCACATTTTCGTCAGTCATGGTCGGATTCCTTCAATTGGATAATAATCTGTTCTCGCAAGTTCAGGAACCCCAAAAGACGAAACGTGACAGGGATTTTCGGGTGCCGCCGGTTGTTTGCCCTGAGGCCATGCGGCTGCCCCCCAATAGACAGAATGCAAAAAAAGACGGCAGAGACACTGAACATATCCCTGCCGCAGATTACAGACGGCACCCGTTTGCCGGGCTGTCTTGCTCATCAGAGTTTGTATTTGAAGAGTTCCCCGCCGTATTGGGCGGTGGCGCCGAGTTCCTCGTAAATCCTCAGGAGCTGGTTGTATTTGCAGACGCGATCTGTCCTGGAAGGTGCGCCCGTCTTGATCTGGCCGACGCCGGTTGCGACGGCGAGGTCGGCGATGGTGGCGTCTTCGGTCTCGCCGCTGCGGTGGCTCATGACGGCAGTGTAGCCGTTGCGATGAGCCAGGTTGATCGCTTCAAGCGTCTCGGTGAGCGTGCCGATCTGGTTGACCTTGATGAGGATCGAATTGGCGCAGCCCATTTCGATGCCCTTGGCCAGGCGCTTGGTGTTGGTGACAAAAAGGTCGTCGCCAACGAGCTGGCACTTGCCGCCGATTTTCTTAGTAATGGCAGCCCAGCCGTCCCAATCGTCTTCGGCGAGGCCGTCCTCGATGCTGACGATGGGGTACTTCGATTGCCATTTGGCCCAGTGGGCGGCCATCGCGTCCGAGGAGACGGACTTCTTTGGGGCGGACTTGAAGAACTTGTAGCTCTTTGTGCTCTTGACCCACATCTCTGTCGAGGCCGGGTCGAGTGCGATGGCGACCTGCTTGCCCGCCTTGTAGCCGGCCTTCTTGATTGCCGTGAGGATTACCTCGACGGCCTCTTCGTTGGACTCGAGCGACGGTGCGAAGCCGCCTTCGTCGCCGACCGAGGTGTTGTAGCCCTTGCCCTTGAGAACGCCTTTCAGGGTATGGAAGATTTCCGCGCCCATGCGAAGGGCCTCGGGGAAGCTCTTGGCGCCGATAGGCATTACCATGAATTCCTGGAAGTCGACGTTGTTGTCGGCGTGCTTGCCGCCGTTGAGGATGTTCATCATGGGCACGGGCAGGATGTTGGCGTTGCAGCCGCCAACGTAGCGGTACAGCGGCAGGCTGACCGAGTTGGCCGCGGCCCTGGCGACGGCTAACGATACGCCGAGGATGGCGTTAGCGCCGAACTTGGCCTTGTTGGGCGTGCCGTCGAGGCTGATAAGAAATCGGTCGAGTTCGGCCTGGTCGAGTGCATCCATGCCGATGACTTCCTGAGCGATGACGTCGTTGACGTTCTTGACGGCCTTGGTGACACCTTTGCCCATGTATCGCTTGGCGGCTCCGTCGCGGAGTTCCACGGCCTCATGGGCGCCGGTGCTTGCGCCCGAGGGCACCGCGGCCCGGCCGAACGAGCCGTCGTCCAGCAGCACGTCGACTTCGACCGTGGGATTGCCGCGCGAGTCCAATATTTCCCTTGCCACAACATCTACAATCGTTGTAAACATGTTCGTCCCTTCACCTTTCAAATAAAATGTAAGCTGCCTGTTTATCCGGGGCAGACATTACAGACTATCGGCGGGGGCGTCAAGGCTTATTAGCGAAAAGGCGCAAAGGATGAGCCGGCGGCGGGCCCGGAGGAGGGGCACATGCCGCCGTCGCTGCTGGATTAGTTTGTTTGGAGAGAGCCGCCGGCTGCCAGCGACATCGCCGTGCAGAGGCGGCTGTATTGATGTTTGAGCAATTGCCAGTGCTGGTCGAGCAGTTCCTTGTGCCCGCCGCGGGCGAGTTCGCGGCAGCCTTCGGCGGCTTCTTCTACGTCGCTCAACAGTTTCAGCACGGCTTCGATTTGGGCGTCGTCGAGGCCGCCCCATTCGTCGCGACCGGGGGCTGGGCCGTTCTTGCCCTGCAAGTCGTCGCAGAATTCGTTGATCTGATCGAAGTAGCCGCTCAAGGCCGCGATGTCGCCATCTCTCTGTGACTCAACATACCTCATAAGCGAAGCGATTTTGTCCAAGGCATAGGTGACACGGCGGCCTGCGTCCTTAGGTACTGTCATACGGCCGAAGCCCGCGCCGGCTGTGCCTTCGTCTGTCGGAACGACCATGGGTGTTGCGTCTGGATATGCCTGCCGGAACTTGCTTATGAAGGAGCTTTCTTTTCCTTCGGGCAGGTAATCGATGTCTCGTATTTGCCAGGCGCCGGAGACGGGCTCCATGGATATTCCGAACCTTGCGGTCCTGTTGCCGAGCCCTTTCGCGGGGCCGATGAGCGCTGCAGCCTGTTTATCCGAAAGCAACACCTGTTCGACCGTTGCCTCGGCGAAACTGAAGCTTCCGAGCAGTTGCACGGAGGCGCCCGCTTCGGTCGAGCCGGGTTTGCACAAGTGCATGGCGGCTGCGTGGTCGGCCCGCTGCAGGGCGCTCAGCCAGGCCCGGGCGTGGCTGAGAGGATCGGTCGGACGGCCGATTTGAGTTTCGTATTCTCCCGCCGTGTACACACAGATGAAGTCGCCGTCGACAACGTATCGGTGCGTGCCCAGGATGGCGCGGAGTGTTTCTTCGAGCGTTACGTTCCAGAGGTCCCTGAGCGGTACGGTACCCTGCACGCCGTCGGATGGAATAATGTTCTTCTTGAACGCTTTGCCTAACATCTGCAGGGCTTCTCTGATGGACGAATCTTTTGCGAATGATATCCGCTCGATGCGTTTTTCGGTTTCTGCGGGGGATTGAGCCCGGAGCACAACGTCATTTTGCAGGTCGAACCCCAACTGTCGGGCTTTTTCTGGAGTGAAAGGCACGACGGCCTTGAGCTTGCCGGAGGCGGCGTCGTACCGCCAGTCCGCGTCAGCGTCGGCGGCGATATTCGACCCGGCGGTGAAGGGATTGACCGGTGCGGCCTTGATATAGGGGCCTTTGCCGGTGCGGTCGAGCAGGGCCTGCCAGCCGCCGCTGAGATCGGGCCGCCTGCCTTCGTCGAGTTCGTAACAATCCATAGCCATCCGCACGAGCTTAAGCTGTGCAGTCAACTCGGCGGCACGTGCGCGGTCGGCCGCATTGACCGCGGGCGCCGACTCTGCGGCAGGCGTAGGCACTTTTGTGCCGAGCGGCCGATATGCTATCTTTAGCCGGCAGTCGGCCGTCTTTTCGAGGACACTGACGTCGAACTGTTTGCCGTCGCCGGTCGTTATGAGAAGGCGGCAGGGAATGTTGGCGAGGTCGTATACACGGATGTTGAACCCTTCGTGGACAATGGGCGTCATCGCAGTAGAGTTAACTCCATCCCAGAGGCAGGCGCTTCCGCCGCGCAGGACGATTAGTTGCTTGTCAAAGCCCAGGTCGCCTTTCGACAACTGTGTCAGATGCGTCCGCAGGGCGTTATCGTCTTTCTCAATGCCCTCAGGCATGA
>JAWLHD010000054.1:0-13339 GCA_041690555.1 Anaerohalosphaeraceae bacterium | reverse complement strand
TCGTAATCCATGATCACACTCTCCAAATTGTATGACTTTGAAGAGTTCATCGGCCAAGCCCCACGGTTTTCTTGAGCGAAATTCGCGCTGTCATATTAAACAGATGCGTGAGAAGATTTTGGAGGCGCCAAGATCAACACTGACGACACGCCGGTGCCGGTCGAGAGCAGGAACCGCAAGGGGTCCACTTATAACGGCTATCTGTGGGTATAAGTGAAATACAGGTACGCGATACCTTTTTGGCAGTTCCGGCGAAGCCCGCGAACTAAAAAGGTCTTGCTCTTTGACAAGTTGATGAAATCGGCGAGACGGAGTGCCTCCTGTACGACGGCCACGGCAGCACGCGGCAGTTGGCCGATGCCTGGGGCAGCGTCGCCGCGGCCGACAACTACAACTATGACGCCTACGGCATGCTCCTGGGCGGCAACCCGACGGCAGCAAATCCCGCGGCCACAAACTACCTCTACACCGGCGAGCAGTACGACAACAACCTCCAGCAATACTACCTCCGCGCCAGATACTACGACCCCGCCACCGGCCGCTTCAACAGAACCGACCCCTACGCCGGCAACCTCCAAGACCCCCAATCCTTGCACAAGTACCTCTACTGCCACGCCGATCCTGTCAATAATTTGGATCCCACAGGGATGATTATCAGTGGAATTGCGAGTGTTGTAAACACTGTTGCTTGGCATGTGTCGTTTCGTATCATGGAATATGCTCCCAAAGTCGCAGTTTTTTCCTGGATGGTTACGAAATTAGCTTTTTGTGTCTGGTCCGCAGCTTCGATTGTAAGTCTTCTTGCCTTTATGGGTTGGATTGAAGATAATGAGGCCGTAGCACAAATCCAAATGGTATCTGGTGCACTTATGTTGGCCGGATTTGTGTTTACCGGAATGATGAATGCAATACCTCAAGTAAGAGGTAGAGTGCCTTATGGCGGTACTGATTTGAGCAGACAGGTTCAAGCCAAACGAATGCAGGAAAGTATTACTTCAAATAGCTTTAGGAACGGAGCAGCGTTTGAATATACCGACAATGCGGGCGCTAGACGCAAAACAAGCGTACCCTGAAGGGTTTCTGGTTTGAATCTGGGGCCGGCTCTTCGGGGCGAACGGAGTCGGTTGTCGGCTCACGGCCGGTTGCTTTCTTGCTTCGGGTTGTGGTTTGTATCATCACTTCCTGCTTTCGTTATGTCGAAGGGTTCCCGGCAAATCGCAGCGTCCGTACCGCGACATCTCATCGTCCCGTTCAACATCGAAGCGGATGCCGAAAAGCCGTCACCGCCCGGAAAAAGATGTCCAGGTATTCATTCCAACCCAATAGACGGTACACCAGTCGTCGCCCGGCCTTCACAATCTGACACGGCAGCAGCATGAAATAATTGCGAAACTTCTTGAACTCCATCCGCAGGACCTTCCGCTTTTCCTTCCGCCGTCGCCCCTTCCATCGCCCGCCGCTCGGCAGCAGCAATGCAAACCACGCCTTCAGCGTCCATGCCAAGGACGCCATCACCATGTACGCCCAGTTGCTCACCAGCCCGTCCACCGGCAGCCGCATCGCACACACGCCGTTCTTCAACTGCTCAATCAAATTCTCCTGATTGCACCGGTCGTTGGCATGACGCACAATGCCTGCCTTCGAGGTCGAGCGATCATTCGTGATATAAAAGAAGTACACGATCTCGTCGAACAACACCTGCTCGCCTTTTTCCACCGACAGGTTCTTTCGCAAAACCACGATCCGGTAGGGCTTGCGGCATTTGACCGGCTGATAGTCAAACTCGGCCACGTGTTCCGACGCCAGGCGGATATTCTTATAGCCGCGCTGCCGCACGATCTGCTCTTTGACATTGACCGGCCGGCATCGCGGCTGCGTCTGGACCGTATACCGAGGCGGGCGGTCCAAGGCCTCCCAAGCCCTTTCCGGCAGGTTTTCGGCAATCTGCTTCAGGTTCGGCATGGCGTTGATGCCGAAGACAAATTGCGTACCCTCGCCATCCCAGCCGTCCAGATGCTCGGTTTGGCTGAAGTCCGTGTCGCCCCGCAGCCGTATCTTTCGAAACCCGCCCTCGCGGCACAAGGCCACGGCTTTGTTAATATACTCGGCCGCATGATGACTGCTGGTCCGGTTGCCGCTGCGGTTATAAATATACAATGGCACCTGCGTATTGGATAACGATACGATCAGTGGATGATAACCCCACTCACCTTTGTATGATATGTCCATTCCCTCCTTGCATTCGCCGTAGGTCGGGGCAATCGTCCCGTCGGCGTCGATAAGGTTTGCTCGTCTCGACTGGAAACACATGTTTGCGATCAGCTTCTTGCACAGCGGTCCCACATGCCATGTTTTCAAAGAGCTTTCGCACTGAATATGCCCGCCACGAAGCGGTCCCACGGCCCCTTGACAAGCGCAGGTTCTTGGGATTAGTGGGGGGTATGGTGAGGGCGCGAGGGGGCGGGGGGATTGGGTAGACTGGAGTTAGCTGCACTGTGAAGGGTCTGAAGGGAGCATGGACAAGTTATGGTTCCAAGAGGCGTAGAATGGCTACGAAATTGGGGTGGCTTTGGCCCATGTCGCTGTAGCCCATTCGGGCCAGTTGTGCAAGTTCGGGTTTTGAATCGACTCTGGTTATATTGACGTGGCCGTCACCAAAAAGGGCATTGACGCCGAAGGGCTGACCGTTTTTTTTGTGGGCGAGGCCGTCGCTGGATGAGAGGCGGTCGACTACGACGGGTTTTGTGCTCAGGTCGAGATAAGTATGTCTTTGCCAAGTGTAGTACATGTAGTTTGCACGACACCTGTTGTCGGCTCGGGGGATTCCCCAGTGGCTGGTGCCGGGCGGCAGGAGCTTGGCGAGGTCGGACTGGACATACCATGCCATGACGTATTCGTCTCTGAGTTTGTTGACCTGGGCGGTGGGGCAGTAGTAGACGTCGGGTACGTCGACGAAGGACTCACTATATAGTTTGCCCAACTGCACGGGTTTGGCCCAATCGTGCCAGTCGGGATGATCAACGCCTACGATATAGCTAAACCACGGCTGCCATGAGTTGTCCATAGTGTAGGTTTCCGTGCCGTCCATCCAGCAGTTGGGTATGGCCTTGTTTTCGTATGCTTCGGCGTAGAGGACGAGGCCTGTTCCAATCGACTTGAGGTTGGAGGCGCATATCATTCGCCGGCTTTGCTCTTTGGCCATTTGCAGCGAGGGCAGAACGATGGCCAGCAGCAATGCGATGATTGCGATGACGACAAGCAGTTCGATCAGCGTGAACCCTGCGCGTCTGTTCATTGTCGACATCCTGCCATTTGCCCAATTCGGATTTGTGCTCCTGCTGCGTCAGGAAGCGACGTATTCAATCCGCTATGTTTCCGCGTCTCCGTTCAGGGACAGTTGCTCAGGTCAAGATCGTCGCATTCAAGCCAGGTCAAGGCCATGGTCACCAGAGTCATCATATCTGAAGCTGTTGTCCAGTCGGAAGCGAGTTCTGCGACATCAAAGAGGTCTACACGACAGTCGTTGTTGATATCGCCGGCGATTCTGGGATTGACGCAGGTTGTCCATGTCTGTCCGCCGTCGGCGGCGTAAATGGCCTTTATCTGGGCCGGTGTGAGGGCGTAGTCGTACAGGCGCACCTCGTCGACGGCACCCTGGAAGTACTCGGCGTTGCCGTCCGAGCGGTATCCGATGACCATCGGGGTTGCACTGTCGCCGGCGGTGTAAGCGGTGACGCCGCGGGCCCTGCGTAGGAGGGCGCCGTCCTGATAGAGGCTCATTGTGTCGCCGTCGAACGTCATTGCGATATGGACCCATCGGTTGGCGGTCAGCGTCAAGGGACTTTGCAGGTAAACGCCTGTGCCGCCGAAACCGCTGCCGATCATGGCGGCGAGATTGCCGGCAGATCGCACGCGGAACATCCAGCCGTGTCCGTTTGAGCCTCCCGACCATTTGCCCATGACAAACTGATTTGCGGTGAGATTCTCTGGGCGGATCCATGCCATGATGGTGCACTGAGGATCGGACCCGAGGAATCGCCCGTAGTTCAGCGCGTCGTCGGCTCCATCAAGCAGCAGCGCGTCGTTGGGATCATCGCTGCCGCGCGTCGTCCATGAAGGCGCTCCCATGACATCCGGAACGTAGGCAACGCCGTTTGGGACATGGCGGTCGGGTGTCTTGCCGGCAAAGGTGAAGTGCGCTTCCAGACCGTCGAAGTCAGCGGGTCGGACCTTCACGATGACGTCGTCGCCGTTGGAGAGGCCGCCGATATCAGTGGCGGTCATGCGAAGTACGTAATCGCCGGGCATGTCGAAGCGAACGCGTGTAACAAGCTCATCGTGGGGCTCAAACGTAACCGCGTCTGCGGGACCGGCCTGTACGGTCCAGGCGACCTCGTAGTCGTTTTCATCGAACACCATTCCGTTAAGTGTCAACTCGTCATTCGGCAGAATAAGCTTTGCCTGTTCTTCGAGGACGGCGACCTGAGGCGGTGCATTGCCGCCGCGTGTAAACAGGGCGCGCAATTCTTCGGCGCTGATAACGTAGTCATAAATGAAGATATCGTCGACCATTCCGGCCCAAGCGTCGGCTCCGATCTTCAGTTCGGTAACGTGGTCGAAGGATGTCTGGTTGGTGGAGCGCTCGCCGACGAGTTCGCTGTTGACATAGAACCTCATTTCGCCGGTGTCGCCATCGAAGGTACCGACGACATGAGTCCATGTTCCGACGGGATAGAGTCCGGGGACCGCAACCTTGAGGTCACCGAGGCCATTGTTGTAACCGGAATCGACACGGAAACGCATTTCATCGGGACTTCGGTACTGAAACGTCCAGCCGCCCTGGGGGTCGGCGGTTACACCGGAGTACTTGCTTACGATGCCTTCATAAGAGTCTGAGGCTGCATCGGCGGAGGGGTTCATCCAGAAGGCGACAGTGAAACTTGTTTCTGCGCCAAGCTGTGTCCCGTAAGTCAGCTTGTCTCCTTTGGCCAGGCTGACGGCGTGTCCCACTTTGCCCGGTGCGATTTGTGGGGCACCAGTTACCGCAGTGTACGAGTAGAAGGCGTCGGAGAGGTCATTTGCGTCGGCATCACACTTTAAGTGAGCCTGCATAGCGTGAAGTAGTGCGTCGTCCTTTGCTCTTAAGGTTAGCATGTCGGAAGAGGAGATGAGTCCGTCGCTGACCTCGAGGGCCAGCGTGTAGAAGCCCGGCTTGTCAAATGACACCACGGCGTCCAGCGCATTGGGCTCGGCAATGGTGAAGTTGGGATCATCGGCTTGAATCACACTCCAATGAACCGTGACGGGTCCTTCCTCGGGTATGCCGTCGTCGGTGTACGCACCGGCGAGGTGCACATTGGACATACCGGCGACCCGGTAGGGGCCGCCGGCATCAACAACCGGGGCCTCATTGAGCGGCGCATTGAGTGCGACAGCGTCGAAATGGACCTGCTGTAGGCCCGTGACGCCAGTTACAATGTTCCACTGGAACTTCACGTAGAGCGTGTCGGCAAGATTGGACGGCGTATATGTGACGCCATACTGGTGTTCATAGAGAGTTGAGTTGTTTGCGCCGGCATAAGTCTGGGCGCCGACGAATGTGCTGCCCCCGTCGGTTGAGTAGGAGACCCTTACGCTGGTCCGCTTGCTGCCTAACCATGCGTAGAAGCGATGCCGTGCGTTTTCCTTGACACTTGCGACGGCAATAATGATTTCGGTGCTGATGTCGGCTGGGCCATTGAGAGTAAGCGCGGTGGTGACGCCGACTGCGCTGCCAAATGCGGTCGGTACGCCATCGGACCAGTTGAAAAGATTACTGTCTGCTCCCGACCCCGAGGCCGCCGGTGTGTTTTGGGAGGCTACAGAAATGCGGCCTGGGGCGGCATTCTTTTTGACATTTGGCACCCAGGCTGCACCTTCCTTGCCGAAGAGCAGCCAATCGGCGGTTCCAAGTGAGGTCAAATCCGGAGAATAACCTGCACTGTTTGTTTCAAGCATTGGCGATTCGTCAATCGTAATTTCACCATAGGCCGACAGTGAATAGCAGATCGCCATTAGTGCCAATAGAAATGTGTGTTGTCGCATGCTTCTCAACCTCCCTAATATTGTGAACTGCAAAATTTTTCCTCACCTGTACGGTCTAATTTTACTTTGCCCTGAAATTACTGTCAACCAGGAAGTCTTAAAAATAAGCGGGGCAGGGTAAACGGCTGATCGCCGGAGAATGCGCCAGCCCATGCAGGGCGGTGTCGTTTACTTGCGTTCGGGGCCACTGTCTGGTATTGTAAAAGTGAACCGGCCGCGGCGGGGCCGGGCGGAAAGGTTGCGGGAGGTGCGGCACTTATGAAGAGTCTACATGGGCACATCGTTTTTCCATACCAGAGAGGCGGTTTGCGAACACTTTGCCTTTTCTGGTTCTTGTTGTCGTCGTCGCTGGTGCGAGGGGAAACGTACTATATCGATTCGTCGGCGGGCGAGGATACGAACACGGGGCTGAGCCCCAGTCAGGCGTGGAAGACTCTTGAGAAGGTCAACGGTACGACCTTCGGACCCGGCGACCGGATTCTGTTTGCCGCCGGCGGTCGGTGGGCGGGACGACTGCACCCGAAAGGGTCGGGCGCCGCAGGCAGTCCCATTGTGATCGACCAGTACGGCAGCGGTCCCTTGCCTGTTATAGACGGCGAAGGCAGCACAGGAGACTCGGTCGTCATGCTCCGCAACCAGGAGTACTGGGAGATCAACCGCCTTGAAATCACGAATGATGCAGAGAACGGCGGGGACCGCCGGGGTGTGATGATCATCGCAGCCAACTGCGGGCTGCTCAGGCACATCCATCTCAAGAACCTTTACATCCATCACATAAAAGGGATTGTCGGTCAGTCGATACAGGCGAAGGATACGGGTGCGATCGCCGTATTCATCGACGCGGACGATGTTATGGCCTCTCGCTTCGACGATATTCTCATCGAAGGCTGCCGTATCGAGACGATTGATAACACGGGCATTTTCAGCCGGAGCCGAGCACCCGGGAGCAACACGCCGGGCGAGTGGAACTGGAACCGGCGGCGCATCACCAATCTGCGAGTGCGTCACAACAAAATCAACGACATCGGCAAGAACGCAATGATCATCCGGCTTGCGGACGGCGGCGTGATAGAGCACAACGTCTGCTGGGACACCGCGTACCGTGCTGGGACGGGCAACACGATTTTCTCGCGCAGCAGTCGGGGCACAGTTTTTCAGTATAACGAGGGCTATTTGAATCGCTCCGTCGGTTACGACGGCTGTCTCTATGACGCCGACCTTGAAAGCCCGGGATGCATTTTCCAGTACAGCTACAGTCACGACAACAGCCACGGTCTATTCTGGATGTGCACGGAGCCGCAGGACGACAACGTCATCGTTCGGTACAACATCAGCCAGAACGACCGGGGGAGCATCTTCTGCATCAACTATCCTAACACAAGCTGCCACATATATAACAATGTGGTGTTCGTTCCACCGCATTTATCTCCGCGGATTATCGACGAGCGGCGTAACGCCGACAAGACGTACACGTTTACAAACAACATCATTTATAATCTCAGCCCCACCGCTTCTTACAACTGGTACCATGGTAAACGCACGATCTCAAACAACGTATTCTTCGGCTTTCACCCGGACAGCGAACCGGACGACCCGCATAAGATCACCGATGACCCGCGATTCGTCGATGCAGGGACGGGACAACTGGGCATAGACACGCTGGACGGGTACAAACTCAAGCCGGACTCTCCATGCATCAATTCCGGTCAGGTGATGATGCCTGCGGGAGGACACGACTTTTGGGGCAATCCCGTCCCCGCCGCCGGCACGACCACGGATCGAGGGGCGCATGAATTCGGACCGGGGCAGGATACCTCAAGGGCCGATCTGGGGACGTTTGCCGACATGGCTGCGACGTGGCTTCGGAAAATCGGGATGGTTCCTTTCAAGGAGAGCAAGGGCCTGGTGGTTATTGAGGCCGAACATTATTATGCCTCCAGCGCTGCGGGCAAGCATGCCTGGGAAACGATCCTGCACAACGAGGCTTCGGGGGGGATGTTTGTTCAGGCCCTTCCCGACATCGGGGAAGTGATTAACGCTGGCGATATTGAGAGCCGTTCTGCGAGACTGAATTACCTTGTGGATTTCACAACGGTTGGGACGTATTATTTCTGGATCAAGGCGCGTGCCTTGTCAGGTAACGGCGACAGTATCCATTACGGTCTAAATGGCGTACCCGTCAGCAGCGGGTATGAAGATTCGCTTGAGGTGGACAAAGGGGCCTTATTCACGTGGCGGTCCTCTACGAAATCGGTGCGGCCTGTCCTTCGTGTGCATAGCGCCGGGCTGCACACTGTGGATCTCTGGATGCGAGAAGATGGCGCAATGGTTGACTGTCTGCTCCTTAGCGCGGACTCCGGATACGTACCCGTGCAACCAGACGAGACAACTTCGTTGCCGGCCGATTTGAACTGCGACGGGATTGTGAATTTTGTCGACTTTGCAGAATACCTCCAACAATACTTACCTGCTGCCCCGAACACGTGATTGTTATCGCAGCTGGCATGCGTGGCAATGGCGGCAGAGGGCTGGGTTTAAAAACGGCTGGGTTGGCTTGACACAGGGGGTGTTTGCGATGTGTGGGTTCACTTGTGCTGGATTCCCGCCTTCGCGTGAATGACAGTTTGGCGCGGGAATGACAGTGGGGCGGGTGAATGATACTTGGCGCGGGGGCGTTGGTGAGTATAATTGACGTTAACTCGCCTGCGCGGTCAAGGTCGGTCTTGCGGCAGATCGAGGATCACGCCTGGCGCCAGTAATTAGAATGAGGAGTGACGACTGGTTTTAGTGCAGAAACGAATCCCGGCCGGCGGAGGAGTTGCTACGAGAGCCGGGGGACGCTTACGTTAAAGTGCAGACTGGGAATTAAGGAGGTCAAGACATGTTTGTACAGCAATTCTTTGTTAAGGGGTTGGCGCACAGTTCGTATCTGCTCGGGGGCAGCAGGACGTGCGCCATAGTTGACCCGCGTCGCGATACGGAGGTATACCTCCAGGCGGCCAAGGAGATGGGGATGAAAATTACGCACATCCTCGAAACGCACCTTCACGCGGATTTCATCTCAGGTCATATCGATCTTGCGGAACAGACGGGGGCGACAATCTATGCTCCGCGAAGTGCCAACTGTCGTTTCAAGCACAGAGCGGTCGGCGAAGGCGACACATTCCGGCTTGAGAACATGCAGATCAAGGTTTATGAAACGCCGGGTCACACTCCGGAGCATATAAGCTATGTCGTTATCGACAAGGGTCGAGGTTCCGATCCTGTTGGCGTATTCTGCGGCGACACGCTTTTTGTCGGCGACGTCGGGCGCCCGGATCTTTTTCCTGGCAGAGCGCAGGAACTTGCCAGCAAACTATACTCAAGTCTGCACGAGAAGCTGATGACTCTGCCGGATTTCTGCGAGGTTTATCCCGCACATGGCGCGGGTTCTCTTTGCGGGCGTGCGATGGGGGCAAAGCGCACGAGCACGATCGGCTACGAGCGCAAGCACAATTCGGCGCTTCAGATATCGGCCAAAGAGGCGTTTGTTCGATCCTTGACTACGGACATGCCGGCGGCACCGGACCATTTTAGCCGATGCAGTGCGATTAACGGAAAGGGTCCTGGGCGGACAGTCGGGTTTGGGCCGATAGAACGGCTTGAGCCCGGGTTTTTCGAGAAGGCGATGGCTAAGAAGAATACGATAGTGCTTGACATACGCAGCTACGAGGCTTTTGGCGGTCAGCATATACCGGGGTCATACCACATTGACTTCGGGGGCAATTTCGCGACGTTCGCGGGGTGGGTTCTTCCGCCGGACCAGAATATGCTTATCGTTGCGGACTCTTTTGATGCAGCTCAAGAGGCAGTCGTGTGGCTGAAGCGTGTCGGTCTTGACAAGGCGACAGGGTATCTTGAGGGGGGGATGTTTGCGTGGGCGAAAGCGGGACTGCCGCTGAATCACGTGGGACAGTTGTCGGCGGGAGAACTGCATGAGTTGATGAACAAGGGCGGCAAGCTTGCCCTTGTTGATGTGCGGGCGGTGGGAGAATTCGCAGGAGGGCATATCGAAGGCGCTCAGAACATTCCGGCTCCCGACCTTCGAAAGCGTTATCAGGAACTGAAAAAGGATCATCCGGTCGCATTGATATGCAGCACGGGTCACCGCTCGAGCCTTGGTGCGGCGCTGCTCAAGCAGCGTGGATTTGCGGAGGTTTACAACGTTGCCGGCGGCATGATGGGCTACAGTTCGGCCGGCTACAGCGCCGAATGCCCTGTTTGCGTGGCGCCGCATGTTCCCTCGGCAGGCACGAAGCAAACGACCGGGCGCTAGTTGAAAGGGGATTCAAATGGAATGGTTGACGATGGAGCGATGGTCTCCTTATATTGTCGGTTTGGGGATCGGCGTATTGAGCTGTGTAGCTTTTATTGTTTCCGACAAGCCAATAGGCTGCTCGACGGCATTCGCGCGGACCAGCGGCATGCTTGAGAGACTTGTGCGCGGCAGGAAGGTTAATGACAAACCTTATTACCGGCAGTTTGCACCGGTGATCGACTGGGAATGGATGCTGGTTGCGGGGATTGTCGTCGGGGCGTTTTTGTCGGCGGTTCTTTCGGGAACGTTTGCAGTGCAGTGGCTGTCTGCTTTATGGCGTTCGTCGGCAGGCGACAGTTACACAGTGCGATGGCTTGCGGCGCTGGCAGGGGGCGTTGTGATGGGTTTCGGGGCTCGCTGGGCCGGCGGGTGCACGAGCGGCCACGGCATAAGCGGGACGCTGCAGCTTGCCGTCAGCGGCTGGCTTGCCGTGTTGAGTTTCTTCGCGGGGGGAATAGCTACAGCAATGCTTATTTACAAAGTGATTTTGTAAGGCGAGGGACCGGTCATGCTGAATTCCATTCGTTTACACAAGGGCGTGCAGCTCATAATCGGCTTGTTGATCGGGATTGTGTTTGGGTTCCTGCTTCAGAAAGGCGGCGTAACCCAGTACGATGTGATCATGGGTCAACTGCTGCTGGTGGATTTCACGGTTGTCAAGGTAATGCTTACGGCGGTTGTTACGGGGATGATCGGTGTTCATGTGCTTCGTGTCGCCGGTTTTGCGTCGCTTCATCCGAAGCCCGGCTCTCTTGGTTCGACGGCAGTCGGGGGATTGATCTTCGGAGTTGGTTTCGGACTGCTTGGTTACTGTCCCGGGACGGTTGCGGGGGCGGCTGGGCAAGGTTCTCTGGATGCTCTTTTTGGTGGAATAGTGGGGATCGTCATCGGTGCGGGGCTGTTTGCGGCGGTCTATCCGCGTTTGAGTGAAACCATTCTTAAGAAGGGTGCGTTCGGGGAGATGACGCTGCCTGAGCTTATGCGAGTGAAGCCGGGAGCGGCGGTGGCTGTGGCGGCCGCGGCGCTCATTGCGCTGCTGGTCGTGATCGAAAAATCGGGAATATGACGATGGTGCGAGGTAGGGCCTTTTTGCCCGGCTGGCTTACGTCTTATGACAAGTCGTTGCTGCTTGATGATGCAGCGGCGGGTCTGACTGTGGCGGTGATGCTTATTCCGCAGGGTATGGCGTATGCGATGCTTGCGGGTCTTTCTCCTGTGACAGGTTTGTACGCGGCGACCTTCCCGCTGATCGGTTATGCATTTTTTGGTTCGTGCCGGCAGTTGGCGGTTGGTCCGGTGGCGATGTTGTCTTTGCTGGTTTTCGCGGCCTGCTCGCGTATTGCGACTCCCGGTTCGGCGGAATACGCTGGGGCGGTTTTGGTTCTTGCAGTTCTGGTTGGTGCGTTTCAGTTGGCGGCAGGGCTTCTTCGACTTGGTTTTATTGTAAACTTCGTTTCTCATGCGGTGATCCGCGGGTTTACGTCAGCGGCGGCGATTGTAATCGGTCTGAGCCAGTTAAAGCATGTCCTTGGCATACGGCTGGGCAACGAGCATTCCGTGTTCAAAGTGATCCGGGAGATCGTGGTCAATCTGGATCAAACCAACTTGGCTACTCTGGCGATCGGACTGACGAGCATTGTGGTTCTATATTTGCTGAAGTGGAAGCGGCCTCGTTTGCCGGGCGCCATGGTCTGCGTGGCGGCGGGGACGCTTGCCGTGTACTGGTTTGAATTGTCGCGACTGGGCGTTGCCACGGTGGGTGAGGTTCCGAAGGGGTTGCCTTCGCTTACGCTTGCGGCGCCGGACTGGGAATTGTTTCGGGCTCTGGGCCCTGCGGCATTTGCCATCTTCCTGGTTGGTTACATGGAATCGATCTCGATTGCCAAGTATGTTGCGGCGCGCAGCGGATATGAGATACGTCCGAACCGCGAGTTGATCGGGCTGGGAGTGGCTAATCTGACGGCGGGGTTTTTCGGCGGTTATCCGGTTACGGGCGGCTTTTCGCGAACAGCGGTCAATCACCAGGCGGGAGCGCGGACGCAGCTTGCGGGTTTGATTACAGCGGCTGCGGTCATGCTGACTCTTCTGGTTTTTACTCCTTTGTTCTATCATTTGCCGAATGCGGTACTCGGGGCGATCGTACTGGTCGCTGTGTCGGGACTTGTGGATTATAGGGAGGCGATTCGGCTCTTCAGGATCAAGGCGGGCGACGGATGGACTTTTGTGGTGACCTTTGCGGCAACGCTTTCAGTTGGAATCGAGGCTGGTATTATTGCGGGAGTGGCATCATCGCTGGGTCTGTTTTTATGGCGCAGCGCGCACCCGCATACGGCGGAGTTAGGGTATCTTCCAGATGAGCGCGTATTCCGCAATTTGAAGCGCTACCCTGAAGCGAGATGCTTTTCGGGTGTTCTGATCCTTCGGGTCGACGCATCGCTTTATTTTGCAAATGCCCGGTTTCTCAACGACTGGGTTGATCACTTTATTGCGGTTCGGGACAAGGTGCAATGGGTGGTAATCGACATGTCAGGGGTTAATGACATTGATGCTCTGGGACTCGAGGTGCTTGAGCATATGGCCGAGATACATGGTCACCGGGGAATTCGATTTGCGTTCGCGGCGGTTAAAGGTCCGGTTCGAGATCTGGCAGACAGAGCAGGCTGGAGGGAAAGGTATGGGGATGGATGGGCGAGACCTTCTATTGAGCTGGTCTTGAAGGATATTGGGGTTTGGGATGTGGCAATGGGGGGATGAAAGCATTTGTTTGTGCGATGCGGCGCCAAATGACAGTTTGGGGATGCAGTGAAATGATATACAGTAATGCGGGCGGTCGGATTCCAGCGGGGCGGGGTTTGTCTATTGGTGGCTCGCCGCAAGCAATGGTGCACATTAGAGCTC
>JAWLHD010000053.1:0-13505 GCA_041690555.1 Anaerohalosphaeraceae bacterium | reverse complement strand
TGCCAGTGTGATAGTCTGTTTGGATTCGAATCATTACCGGAAGCACGTGCTCAATGAACTTCGGCTGTACAGCCGCTTCATCAAGCCGGGGGGGTATATGGTGGTTTTCGACACAGTTACATCCAGCCTTGCTGAAAAGGGCGCATGCCACGAAAGCTATATCGGCAACGGGCCGATGGAGGCGATCGCGGATTTTCTTGCGGAGAACAGTGATTTCATTATAGATTCAGGCTATAACAAGCTGTGGACTTCGACAAGCCGCGACGGCTATCTCAAGAGGATTAAATAGCAGATGATCATTTCGCGGACACCTTTGAGGGTCAGTTTTGCAGGGGGCGGGTCTGATCTGGCGGCTTACTATAAGAGCGGGTACGGGTCGGTGGTGAGCACGGCAATAGACAAGTACGTCTATATAACGGTCAACAGGAAGTTCGACGATCTTATACGGGTAAGTTACTCCAAGACCGAAATAGTCAACAGCATTGACGAAGTGGAGCATAACATTATCCGCGAGTCGCTGCGGATGGTGGGTGTCGAGCGGGGGGTAGAGGTGGTCTATATGGGGGACATTCCGTTAGGGTCGGCGGGGATAGGACTGGGATCATCCAGCGGGCTGGCGGTGGGCGTTTTGAATGCGTTGTATGCATATCATGGCCGACACGTTTCCGCCGAGACATTAGCGCGGCAGGCCTGCGAGATTGAAATTGACATCCTCAAGTGCCCGATCGGACGGCAGGACCAGTATATTACGGCTTACGGCGGCTTGCAGCAGATTCGTTTCAATCACGATGAGAGTGTTTTTGTGGATCCGGTGATATGCCAGCCGGAGACGCGGCTGCGTCTTAATCGTCGGCTGATGCTTTTTTACACCGGCATGACGCGGATATCGTCGGACGTTCTTGCCGAGCAGCAGGAGAATACCGGGGAGCATCTTCGTCATTTGCGGCAAATGGTGGGTCTTTCAGAGGAGCTTGCGGCGTGTCTGCAGCGGGACGACCTGAGCCGGTTCGGACGGATACTGCACGAGGGATGGGTTTTGAAAAGAGATCTTGCGTCGGGCATCACGAACGCCAAGATCGACGATTACTACGCACGGGCGAGGGGAGCTGGCGCCGTTGGCGGAAAGATTCTCGGCGCCGGCGGCGGCGGTTTTCTTCTTCTGTATTGCGAGGAATCGCGGCAGGACGGTGTTCGTCGGGCCTTGGCGGACCTGAAGGAGTCCCCTTTCAGATTCGAACCGCAGGGGAGCAAGATAATCTACGTGAGCGATTAGGGTATATTCCTAAGGCGGCATTAAAGAAGAAGGACTGCGATGGGCCGGGATATCTTCGACAGAGTTACGCTTGTGATCCCCACATGTGATCGGCATTTTTATTTGCACAGGGTGTTGAGCTATTATTGCGTGCAAGGCTTTCCTATACGAGTTCTTGTGCTTGATTCCAGTGTTCAACCTGTGCAGGATGAGGGGCTGCTTGAACTGCTGAGCAACACGAGAGTCTGTTATCGGCGGCTTGACCATGATACTGATATCTGGTCGAAAATAGTGACGGCCGCGAGGCTTGTTGAGACGCCGTACTACGTGTTATGCGCGGATGACGATTTCATTACGGTTAAGGGTATTGTTCAATCGGCGTCTTTTCTGGATGAGCATTCCGACTATGAAGTGGCCCAGGGTTATCATGTGATGTTTCGTATAGATGAGGATCGTGATGGGGACGAGCGATTCTGCTGGTGTACTCACAAGTGGCCGGAAGAGTCAAATGATTCGGAGGATGCTGAAAGCAGGCTTCGGTTTCATTTTGTGAACTATCAACACACGTTCTACGGAGTTCACCGGACGGACCGTGTCGAAGAATTTCACAGGGACAATATTCGTCTGCAGATCGCTCCATATCTGAGTGAGATGCTTCCCTCGATGCTTACGGCTATACGGGGCAAGATCAAGGTGTTGGATGTTCTTTATCAGGTGCGTGAATTGATACCGAAGAAAGCGGCTCGTCCGGCGAACATTGGCCAATGGGTTCGAAACGGCACATATCAGGAGAAATATGCGCCGTTTCGTGCTTGTCTTGCGATGAATTTGAGCAAATATGCGGGTGTGGATTTGCAGCGGGCCGGTGCAATCGTCGACGACTCAATGTTCAAATACTTCGCCATATACTATCGCAACCTGCCGTCGGCCATGTCGGCTTGGCGGCAGAGGTTTCGTGTAGCGCAGATCCCCTGGTTTGACTTCAGGGATGCAGTTGGGCTGTCCGATTCGGAATACTACGCTGATTTTGACGCAATCAGGCGACATGCACTTTCTTTTGTGCCTCGTTTGGTGCTTGAAGGGGCGTGTTAGCGCATGGGCACGAAGCCGGCGGCGCTGTTGTCGAAGTACACGTTTCTAAACATTTCGAGGTCTTTGCGCAGTTGGCGGCGGTAGAACTCTTCCAGAAGCACGGCGTTGGCGCGGTAGAGATGCTTGTCGAATTCTTCATCGGGGACCTGCGTAAGGTTGACAGTCCACTTTTCAGAGCTGAAGAACCTGGCGTAGAAGTCATCTTCATCCTTGATGAGTCCTTTGCGCACGCACTCAGACCAGTAATAACTGCCGGGATACGGCTGCATGGGTCTTATTGTTCTCTTGTGATGCCAGGAAGTTGTTGCGATTATTGCGTCGACGGTTTTCCGGAGGCTTTCGGCGGTCTCGCCGGGCAGGCCGAACATGGCGGGTACGGTGACCAGCATTCCCTCTTCTTTTGTGATGGCGGCGACTTCGCGGATTTGCTCGACTGTGATGCGTTTGTCCATTTCGTCGAGGATACTCTGATCGCCGGATTCGAGCCCGTATGATATTTCGACGCAACCGGCGGCTTTCATGGCGCGGAGTTGTTCGCGGTCGGCGATGTTGAATCTGCCGTTACAGAGCCAGTTGAAATGCAGTCCGCTGCGGCTGATGGCGTCGCAGAACTCAAGCGTTCTTTGCTTGTTGAGCATGAAGAGATCATCATGAAATGCTATGAAACGAACGTCATATCGCTTGATCAGTTGGCGTATTTCTTCGAGACAGGACTCGACTGAGCGTGCGCGATAGCCTTTTTCCATGCGATAGCAGAACTTGCAGGCGTATGGACATCCGCGTGAGGTCAGGATGCCGAGGCTCCTGACAAAGCCGTCAACGCCGGCGCGCCTTGTTGGAAACGTGTAGCGGTTCATGTCGAAGAGGTCCCATGCGGGAAAAGAGAGGCTGTCGAGGTCGGCGGGGGGAGCGGCTCTGGGGCTGGATCGAACCTGGCCGTCTTGTGTCCAGTACAGGCCGGGAACATTGTCAAATGATGTTTCGCCGCTTAATGCTTCGATGAGTGCGATGACGGATTCGTCGGCCTCGCCGGTCAGTACGCAGTGGGCGTCGAATTTGTGGAAAAAATAATCCGGTGATGCGGAGGGTGCGCTGCCGCCGAGTACGAGGGGAAGGTTCGGGGCGGCGTTTCTTACTACACTGCAAGTCCGTGCGGCTACATTGAAGTACGCGGCCTGGAAGCCCATGCCGACGAAATCGAAAGACGTGTCTGACTTCAGGAGTGCGTAGAGATCTTCGTTTGAACATCGGCTGTCGGCCTGGTCGAAGACGGTTACCTTGTGGCCGGCCTGCTGCAGGGCGGCGGCAAGGTAGCCCAGGCCGTAGGGGAAAACACCATAGGGTGGCGGGCATTCATGTGCTATTAGCAGGATGTTCATTGCGAGGTCCTCAAAAAACATGGGGCGTCTTGCCCGGTCCGGCTCAGGAGCGGCGGTCTAATCTAATGCAACGGGGCCAATCGCACAAGTCTATGTGCAAAAGCTTTACACTTTGGCGTCTGTTTTGGGAATCTTGCAGGGGCCCGTCGGCATTTTTGGGGCATTGCCTCGCGGTGGCATGGATCTTGCATTGAGTGGTCGTTATCGGAAACCATTTTGAGAAGAAACGAGGAATAGTCTCTGAGACTGCCATGAGCTACGTCCCGCGGCTGCGCTATCTGTTTAACTTCGGGCGGTGGTACGACACGGACCGCGTACTGCCGCTGCTGCGTTATCTTAATGCCGCCGGGACAGCGCCGCCGGTGCTTGCGGGGGAACCTGATATATTGGGTCGCCTGCAAGGCGAGGGGCTGGCGTTCGAGGCGGTCGGAAAACTGCCTGAGAGATACGATGTCATGCTGTCGCCGGGCGTTGGGTACATACCATTCGAACGATACTGGCTGCAAAGGAGCATGGAAGCGGGCAAGGTCAATGTTCAGACTTTTTATCCGCCGGTGATCAACGGCAGTTCCAATCTCAACAACGAGCCGCGCCGCACGAAGTTCACGCACGGCGTCTGTGTGGGATGTCAGAAGACACTCGATGATCTGCGGGCGATGAACCGGGAGGTTGTGTACATACTAACCGGTATGCCGTCGTGGGACCGGTTTGCGACGGCTGAATTCCGTGGAGAAGTTGAACGTGTGCGGCAGCGGTACGGCGGCAGGCTGCTGGTGATCGCGGTGAGCGGTTTTATGATAGAAGAGGAGATGGCCTGGTACCAGCGGATGATCAGACATGCCGAGTCGCTGGGTTTCAGGGTGGTGCTGCAGGTACACATAGGCAGGGAGGAAGCTCTGTACGCTTCGCTGCGGCCATACGCCAATCCCGGCATTGACCGGTACTGTCTGTTTGCAGCGGCGTCCCATGTAATTATTTTCGTACAAAGTCTGATGGGCCCGGAATGTCTGTACTTAGGGAGGCGCGTCGGGGTCAAGCCGCTGGCACACAATTATCACGGCTGGAACCGGTATGCGTGGGTGGATGATCCGCAGGACTGGGCCAAGTGGGCGTCGCCGCTGTACGGTGAGGAGTTTGTTTCGATTATGCCGCTAATTCACGATGAAGGATCTTTGTCGCGTTTCCTGCTCGCAAATGCACCTGCTTCCCCGGATCGTGTGGATCGAATGTTCGGTTTTCCGAAGGTGCAGAACTTTACGGAACATACGTTCAGGTTGATGGACACGTACTTCGGACCGGACAACAGTGACAACGTGGCGGCGATGCTGAGGAAGAGGGACTATTGCAGGGATCTGGTGATTGATGTTTCGTTCTGGGACATTCGATACGATTGGAATCAATTCCGGGGCGTGAACGACCTGAGGGGGTTTGTTTCGGCAGGTCTGCACTTCATCGATCAAGGCAGGTACGCGGACGCACTGCGGTATCTGCAGCGGGCGGAGATGTACAGCAGTACGGAGGTTTTTGCGTTTGTTCAGTATTTGAAGTCAGTCTGCTTTCTGTCGCTTAACAGGCTCGACGAGGCTGAGAAGCATATCTACAGAAGCCTGTTTGTTCAGCCGGATTGCCGACAGTTTCAGGAGATGCAGCATAGGATAGCGGCCGCGGCAGAGTCTGAATCGCCGGGGCGGCGGCAGGTTAAATTTGAGGCTGTGAGATGACCGAATCAATCAGGAAACTCGAGCTTGCCATAACGGACTACTGCAATCTGCAGTGTGCTCTGTGTTCGCAAGGAACGCCATTTCACAAGAACAAGAGTGTTATGTCGCTTGAGGACCTGGAGCGAATGAGCTCGCTTGTAATACCTTTCGAGTTCGAAGTGATCAAGATATCGGGAGGGGAGCCGACGATGCATCCACATTTCGGTGAGATTTGCCGGATGCTGAGGAGATGGTTTCCAGCCAACCGGTACGAGATGTCCACCAACGGATTCAAGCTGGAATCCTATTTGCACTGTACAGATGTTTTTGACGCTATATTCCTCAGCCTGTACCCAGGCAAGAACGATGCCATTGTCCAGCGATGCAGGCGTATGGGCATACCGAATCTTCAAGGCGGCGTCAAGAAGGACTACGAGCGAATGGTGGACGTTTACGCCGAGAATAACATCGGCAAAGAGAATGTCTACGCCCATTGTGAGTTCAGGGGCTACCGGAAGGTTGTGCAGGACAGGATTTATCCGTGCTGTATCATCTTCGGACAGTCCATTCGTCAGGCGATCGATCTGGATGAGATAAGCGTGCGGTTTGACGAACACTGGCGTGATAACCTGCGGCATATCAATATCGAACCACACTGCAAGAGATGCTTCGTCGAGGTTGAAACAGGGTCGCCGAAACAGCAATCGGATTGCGTTTTGCGAGGTCTCGGACAGGCGGAGCCGGCGAGGCGTGCAGTATCATCGAGTGAGATTCGGGGCGGTGACTTCGCGGGCGGCCAACGACTTGCGGTGAGCCGCGGCGCCGGGTTGGTTGGTACAAGCAAATCACTTGCACAAGACCACTCGGCGAGTATTACAGGTACCGAGCCGGCGGCTCTGCGAGGAAGCGGCAGCAGTGATGAGCCCTATCTTAGCGTCGTGGTTACCTCGCGGAATGACGATCATGGTGGTAATACGCTGCATCGCACGCAGGTGTTTGCCAGCGGTTTTATAGAGCAGTGCAAGCGTTTTGGATTGGACGCCGAGCTGGTATTTGTAGAATGGAATCCGCCGAGCGACAGGCCGCGATTGTATGAGGCGCTTCGATGGCCGGAGGATTTCGGGGCGGTGGCCGTTCGATTCATCGAGGTTCCGCCGGAAATCCACAACAGCATCGGCAACTCCGACAAGTTTCCGCTGTTTCAGATGATAGCCAAGAACGTCGGTATTCGCAGGGCATTGGGCAAGTTTGTGCTGGCGACCAACATTGATATTCTCTTCAGCAACGAACTAATGGAATTCCTGGCTCGCCGGCAACTGAAGGAGAACTGTTTTTACCGGATCGATCGTCATGACGTCGGCGTAGGCCGGATTCCGGAAAACGTGGACATAGATGCACAGCTTGATTTCTGCGGCAGACATCTGATCCGCATACATACGATGTACGGCACAAAGAACATAGCTGAGATTGGGGCGGATCACTTAAGCTATGGTCCGGGCGACAGAAAGCTGCACACGCACGCGTGCGGCGACTTCACGTTGATGTCGCGCGGGCACTGGCATGCACTCAGAGCTCATCCAGAACTGCCGCTGTGGTCGATTTATGTTGACGGAGTGTTCCTGCACATGGCGCAGGCCGGCGGATTGCACCAGGAGGTGCTTGACGAGCCGATGCGAATCTATCACATCGAGCACGAAATGGGTTATGAGGTCATCGCAGAAACCATGAAGGAGAGGCCCAGCCTTGATTACACAAGGGACTACAGGGCATGGTGCCAGCGGATGATTGACAGAGGCAGGCCGGTGACCACCAACGACGAGGGGTGGGGCTATGCATCGCAGGATTTCCAGGAACACATCCTGGGTGGACGGAGTGAGGGCAAGAGCGATTCGGCCCATGATACCGAGAGGACCATCGGCGGTTTTACCGCGGCAGGGTCAGGACGCCCTTTTACCATATTCAGCATTCCGAAGCCGTTCAGCGGACATATCGGTGTTATTCAAAGGAATGCGATCAAGAGCTGGACAATGCTCTGTCCGAGGCCGGAAATAATACTCTTTGGCGACGAAGAGGGGACGCGCGAGGCTGCCGAGGAACTTGGCATCAGCTATGTGCCGGACGTTAAGCGAAATGAGTGCGACACGCCGCTTGTCGACGATCTCTTCAGCCGTGCCGAACAAATCGCCGCCCATGATGTTTTGGCGTATGTCAACGCGGACATCATCATCACAAGCGATTTCGGTCGGGCTCTGGAGCGAGTGCGCGATCGTTTTGATCGTTTTCTGATGATCGGCAGGCGACATGATGTCGACATAGCCGAGCCCATCGACTTTAATGATCAGAAGTGGGAGGAACGGCTCCGGCTCCGCGTCGGTGAGAAGGGAACGCTTCATGGCGTAAGGGGCATAGACTATTTCGCTTTCACTAAAGGTCTCTGGCCGGACATTCCGCCTTTTTCACTGGGTCGGACTGCATGGGATAACTGGCTGGTGTACGAGGCATTCCTGAATCACGATGTTGTGGACTCGACGGAATGCGTCTGCGTCGCACACCAGAATCATGCTTACAATCATGTGTCGGGCGGCAGGAGCGGCGTATGGAAGGGTGATGAAGCTCGACAAAACCAGCGGCTTGCGGGCGAAACGGTGCTGGCAGGCATGGGGTCGACGGATGATGCGACGTGGCGGCTGACGGGTGATGGCGTTGTAAGAAAACATCCGGAGGATTATCCTCGGCGGATTGACGAGTACTGCAGGAGACTGATCCGGCGGGGGTGGCGCGACAAGACGGCGATTCACAAAGATGCATTCGAATCGGTGGATTACCTGAATATTGTTGAGTCGCCGACGGCGTCGGTTATTATTATAGGCTGGCGTCTTCAGCGGGATGCAATCACCAATCTGCGGACTCTCAATGCTCAGCGCTGCGCGAACTTCGAGGTAATATTCGTCGACAACGGCGCTTCTCCTGGCGAGTTTCTAAACCTGCGGCCTTATATCGATACATATGTACGGCTGAGCCGGAACACAGGGGCGTATCTGGCAAGAAACGCAGGCGCCGCATTTGCGAAAGGGCGGGTGCTGATATTCGTGGACGACGACGGGACCGTCGAAGAGAATTTTGTCGCAAGCTATCTTCGCTTATTTGAGGCATACGATATCATTGCGGCCCGTGGAGCTATTCGGCCAAAGGGCCGCACTGCGGTGCAGGGAGAACACGATGAGTATGGCGACAAGGCGTTTCCATACTTTTCATGCAAGGAGGGCAATTGTGCATACGATGCGCAGGCCTTTTTTGCCGTCGGCGGGTGGGACGATGCGATAATACGCGGTGGGGGCGGACTTGATCTTTGCTGTCGACTGCTGAAGATTGAACCGGACATGAGAAAGCAGATCTACTCGCCGCGACCTGTTCTTTATCACGACAGCGTCCAGGAAGGGGCGGACTATGCAGAGAAGAAGCGGCTCCTTAAAGCTTCCATCGACCGGCTTCGACGCAAGCACTTCGATTATGACGTTTTTCAGGAATGTTACCGCCGTTATCGGCACCGTGATGACCTGCTGATCACAAGAGGCTGTGGCGGCGCAAACGGAGAACATCTATATCAGAATCAGCAGCTTTACAAACACGTCGTGTCGCTGAGAGACGCGGCCATGCGGCGCCGTGAGGCGCTTACGGCCGACACATTTTCAGTCCCTTCGAGAGGCGCGTCTGCAGAGCCTACCAAATTGAGCATCATCGTTACGGTGTACCAGAAAGAACATCAGATCGGGCGAATCATCGAGGGGATCATCGACAATACGACTTCGCCTTTTGAGCTGGTGATGGTCTATGACGGATGCACGGACCGCAGCGAGGATATCGTGAACAATGTTCTGGCCGGTAAGCGAGGCTGCATGCGCAAACTTACGGTGGTGCATACGCCTGATGTTAATGAGACGCGGGCCAACAACGCCGGCATGAAGGCCGCTGACGGCGACTTTTTCATACTTGTGCAGGACGATATGCTCGTGTTGGAGAAAGGGTGGCAGAAGAGACTGCTGGAGCCGATGCTGCGATGGGGTGACGTATTCGCGGTGAGCGCAAGAAACGCGCACAACTATCGACTGGGCTTGCCGCCGGATACATCGGTGCAGGCCTCATGCACGGAGGAGGCGGTCCGGGACATCTTCAAGATTCGCTTTGCAGTCAATCGCGGGCCATTGGCGCTGCATGCCCATGCCATGCTCAGGCTCAACTACCTCGATGAGGCCTACGCGCCGCTTTATTTTGATGATATTGACCTCTGTGTGCGGGCGTATCGTGATCTGCAAAAGGTGTGCGGAGTTTACGGGATCAGATGGAAGAATCTGCAGACTACCGTTGGTTCAAACAAGAATCAGCCATTGTCAACGGGCGGGATATGGAGAGACAGTTGCAGAAAGAACCTGCAAATATTCTGGCAAAGGTACCATAAGTATCTGCAAGGGCAGGATCACGACGAAGACCGGCCGTTAGTCATGGAGCCTGAGCGACAGACGGCGATGAATGGGTTCGGGCATGGATCCGCGATTCAGCACAACCAGCGAGGCGCAGAGCTTTTCAACAAAGGTGATATACGAGGCGCACTGGAGGCCTTTGAGCAGGCGGTTACCACGGAGCCGAATAGTGTTGCGGTCCGCAATAACCTTGCAAAGGTGCGTTGGAAAACGGGCAACCAGCTTGGAGCACTTGAAAGTCTCAAAGGCGCCCTCGGGGTCGATCCTGACGACCGCCAAACGGTATACAACATCGTGCGGTGCTACAGGAGTCTGAACCTGGTTAATGAAGCCGCGGAACTGATACGGATGTATCTGAGTAAGTGGGGGGGCGATACGAGGCTTGAGGAGGAACTATCTTCGCTGCACGGCGGCGGGGGTTTGTCCGGCGGCAAGGCTGTGGGGCAGGCGGCTTCACTTGTCGAGCCGGTGCGCGTGGGGTCGAAGCTCAATATGCAGGTACTGGGCACGGATTACGGCGGTTGGGCTGTCGATTTGAGTTTGATTCCACGCGGCAGCACGGTCATTGCGGCGGGGGTGGGCGAGGATATCTCGTTTGATTTGCGTCTGATCGAGCTGAGGGGCTGCACCGTCGTTGGAGTCGATCCGACGGAGAAGGCCAGAGATTATGTGCGACGGCTGGGGCCGTGTGGTTATCATTTTTTGCAGAAGGCGCTTCACAGCCAGGGCGGGCGCAGGATACGCATCTATCGCAATAGTAATCCCGAGCATGTTTCGGAGTCGATTCTTCCGACGCATCGGAGCGTGGCAGCCAGAGATTATTATGAGGCCGAGACTGTAAGCCTTATGGAGTTGATGGAGGCTTACCCGAACGTTTCTCTTGTGAAGATGGATATCGAGGGCGCCGAGTATGAGGTGTTGAATTCCCTTGAGAATCTGACGGCGGCACAGTTGTGTGTTGAGTTTCATCATCACTGCACGCATTATTCCCTGGCTGACACAATGGAGTGTGTAAGAAGGCTTGAGCGAATGGGATACGTGTGCGCACATTCGCGCAGCAGAGCCCAGGCTTATCAGGAGGTTACTTTTGTGCGTGCACAACTCATCGGCGAAGGGGCGGTAACGGATCATTCAGGTGCGCGGACAGAGATTGCATGTGTGGGACAAGGATGAAGCCATGAACGATACGCCGGTCGCAGTGGTTTGCTATAATCGTCCGCGGCATACCGCCAGGGTGCTGGAGTCGCTGCTGGAACATAACATTCAAAACCTCTACATCTTCGTTGACGGGCCCAAGGTGCAGGAAGATGTTGAGAAGATCAATACCATCAAGCGGCTTGTCGGCACCATAAGGTGGACAACGCCGAGGGTGATCTGTCAGGATGTCAATCGCGGCCTGGCGAGATCGGTCGTTGGGGCGGTCAATTATGTCATGCAGTCTCATGACCAACTGATTCTTCTGGAAGATGACTGTGTGCCGGGCGAGTTCTTTTTTGAATTCATGGATACGTGTCTCGACAAGTACCGCGACAATGAACGGATCTTCGGCATCAACGGCTACACTGTGCCGATTCCTGAAGACCTGCTCAGCGCGCATCCATATGATCTGTACTTTTATCCGCGGATCGGCAGTTGGGGGTGGGCGACGTGGAAGAGGGCGTGGCGACACTTTGATCCGGACTTGTCGAAGCTTTACAAGGAGGCGCTGGCGCGAGGTGTCGATCTGACGCAGGGAGGTGCGGATATACCCTCTCAGGTGCAGCGGGTGCTGGACGGGCACGATGCATGGACGCTCAACTGGGTGCTGGCGACATACCTGAACGGCGGATGTTACGTGTATCCGACACGATCACACGTGCAGAACATCGGGTTTGACGGGTCGGGCACAAACTTTGGTACGTCGCGTTGCAGATTTGAGAACAGTACAAGCAGTTGCAGACCGATGCGATATCCGGCCGATGTCGTGATAAACCATGATTTGATTAACCACTACAACAGTTACTTCAGACCCAAATCGAAGGCTGCATCCGGCCTTGCAAGCGGGCCGCGGCGGCAGTCGAGTGAGTCAGCGCTGTCAATCGTGCATATTAATACGCACGACGTGGCGGGAGGGGCCGCGAAGGTGGGTGAGCGACTGGCCGAGGCGCAGCGCGCCAAGGGACACGGGGCGGTGATGTTGGTCGGGACAAAGAACTGTGACTCGCCGCATTCGTTTGCGTTCGATGTTGAGCACGACTCGAGCCTTGTTGGGCACTGCCGCTCGAAGGGTCAGCTTTATTATGAGTCGCAGGGCAGTCACAGGCTTGTGAGCAACCAGCATGTCAAGAACGCCAGCATTTTACATCTTCATAACCTTCACGGCTACTACTTCAATCCGTTCTCTCTGTCGGCACTGTCGCAATTAAAGCCGGTTGTGTGGACGCTTCACGACATGCAGGCCTTTACCGGGCATTGCGCGTATTCTTTGGGCTGCGATGGCTGGCGAACGGGGTGTTTGAAATGCGATCATCTGGAAATACCACCGGAGATACCGATTGACACCGCGGGGCGGCTGCTGGCGGACAAGAAGCTTATCTATGATCATTGCCATCTTCAACTCGTTACGCCGTCTAAGTGGCTTAAGGATATGGTTGAGAAAAGCGTGCTCAAGGATCATCCGGTTGAACTGATTTACAATGGTGTTGACACTTCCACGTTCTGTCCGTCAGACAAGGCAAATGCTCGTGCTGAATTTGGAATCGCCGCCGATGCCCTCGTTATCGGCGCGGTAGCCAACGGGAGCACCCTTGGCAATCCATTCAAGGGCGGATATTACACACAGGAGGCACTGCGGGTGTTATCGCGGCGGCTTTCGAATCATGTATTTGTCAATATCGGCGGAAGGCAAACGGGAAGACAGGGGGACATCATAAACATTGCGCGAATCAGCGATGAGCGGCGACTTGCACAGGCCTATTCGATGCTGGACATCTTTCTGTATACTCCGCTTGCCGACAATTGCCCGCTTGTCATTCTCGAGGCGCTGGCCTGCGGCGTTCCAATTGTGACATTTGATACGGGGGGCGTTGGAGAACTTGTTCGCAACGGTATCGATGGATTCGTGATCGAACACGGCAACGCAGCAAAGGCGGTCGAGGCGGTTGGCAGGCTGGCGACGGACAGCAGCCTTCGCAGCAGTTTCAGTCGGAATGCACGTCAGGCGGCTGTGAACAAGTACGATCACGCAATTGCAGTTGATAAATACGAGCGGCTCTACCGCCACGTTTTGCAGCCAGGCAGGACGCGCACACCGAAAATATTCGCGGCGGCAGATATACCCGATGTCATCAGGACACCTGCATTTGAGGCATTGGAACGTCACAAATCCGGCATGGCACACTCAAAGGCCGGGTCGCGGGCATCGTGCACCATACCACCCGCTCCGGAGTATGATGTCAGCATCGTGGTCGGCACAAAGGACCGCGCACAAATGCTTGATCGCATGTTGGGCAGTCTTAAGGCGGCGACGGCCGGTATCCGTTACGAGGTTATCGTCATCGAGGGCGGCTCTACGGATAACACGCTGCAAGTGCTGCAGCAACACCGCATCGGTAAGATCTACAGC
>JAWLHD010000052.1:0-13526 GCA_041690555.1 Anaerohalosphaeraceae bacterium | reverse complement strand
CCGCGCGGTGCCGGCGGCGGGTGGGCCGCACACGCTGCGGCACCCGGCGCCGAACGGGGGGGAGGGACCGGGAGGGGTGCTTTAAGGGCTTTGTGGTTTTTCTTCTGTCAGGCCGCTGCGGGAATTTTTGGTTCGGGGCGGTTTTTGTGCTTGCATGGGGGTGGGGCGGCGGTAGAATGATTGCACCACGGAAGCCCAGGCATTCCTGCGGAGGAGGCCTGTCGAGAAGGAATTCACCCAAATGATCACGGATCCGGTATGTGTGCGGACCCAGGTTCTTAAGGAGTAAGAATATGTCTACTCTTAGACACGAGAGCGGCCTGTTGAGGAAGGGTAGTTTTGGGGCGGTGGTTGCGGCGGCGATTTTGCTTGTGTGGGGGGCTGGGAGAGCGGACGCGGGGCAGATAGTTTTGAGCAACGGGGACCGTCTTTCGGGGAAGCTTCAGAGAGTGGCGGACGGTAAGGTCTATTTCGTTTCGGATATAGTCGGGGCGGTGACAATCGATGCTTCGAAGGTTCTGACGTTTACGACGGACGAACCGGTGAAGATCGTGCTGCAGGACGAGACGGTGCTTAGCCGTCAGATTACGGCGGCGCAGAATGGGGTTCTGACGCTTGGGGAGAGCAGCGTTGCGAACGTTGGGGAGATCAAGATGGCGGACGTGGTGGCGATCAATCCGCCGGATCCGGAGACTCCTCAATGGCATGGGAACGTCTCGGTGGGCTGGACGAGCGTTCACGGCAATACGCGATCGGAGAGCGTCAACGCCAGCGCGGAGGCTTCCTTGCGGCGCGAAGGCGACCGGATCAGTTTCGGGGCAGACTATGGTCGGTCGGAGCAGGAGAACAAGAGCACCGGGGAAGAGGTGACGACTGAAGACTGGTGGCGTGCGCGCGGCAAGTATGATTACTTTCTGGGTGAGAAGCTTTACGGGTTCGTCGAGGGGCGTTACGCGACGGACAAGATCGCACGGCTGGATCGTCGAATGATCGGAGGCGTCGGCCTTGGTTATCAGTGGATCGAAACTGACAGGATGAACTTCGCGACTGAGGCTGGTTTGGCGTATTTGACTGAGCGATTCGACGACGATACTCCGAGCAACAACGAGGTGTCGGCGCAGTTGGGTTATCATTTCGACGCTAAGCTGAACGAGCGGCTGAAGTTCATCAACGACCTGACGTACTATCCGAGCTTCGGGCAGTTTTCGGATTACTTTTTGACGACAACGGCAGAGCTTCGGGCGATGCTGACGCAAAGCATATACGCGAACTTCCGGGTGCTGTTCGACTATGACACGTCGCCTGCGGCAGGCAAAGGGAGCACGGACGTGAAGTATATCCTCGGCGTTGGGGCGGAGTTCTGAGGAGCTTATATACAGGCGGCGGGGGGGAGTTACGGCGGCGATGAAATGAAAAAATCGGCGGCGCCCTTAGCGGGCGGCCGCCGATTTTTTTACTTGAAGCCTTCGACGCCGGGCTCGGTGTACTTTTTGCAAGCCTCTTGGAGATCGACGTCGTTTATGTTGGCCAACGTACAGAGCCAAGCGAGCACGTCGGCGAACTCTTCGACTTTATCCGCATGGCTGGTCCCGTGAAGGGCCGTAGCGAGTTCGCCTACCTCTTCAATGAACCACATATAGGTGGCGGGCGTTCCCCGCTGCCTGTCTCGCTTACCATACCTTTGGTCGATAAGCTCCTGAAATTCGCGGATTCTCATCGAAGCAACTCACGCGGCGTTACTCGGCCAGCATCTTGGAGAGTTTGGCCTTCTCGTAAATTGCTCGAACTTCCTTTGTCGCCTTCTCGCAGACCTCTTCCATCTTGACGCTGAAGGGCGCGCTATTGGTCTGTTCGGCGAGATGCAGATGGCTCATCAGCGGGCCGTCGACGGCCTCGATGATCTGCAACAACGTGATGTTCTCGGCGGGATGTGCCAGGAAGAACCCGCCTCGCGGGCCTCTTTTGCTTCTTAGCACATTGGCCCTTACGAGCTGCTGCAGGATCTTTAGCAAGTATTCCAGCGGAATGTTGTATTCCTTGGAAATACGTGCTGCCAGCACTGCACCTTCCTTGTAATGCAATGCAATGTATCCTACCGCGACCAGTGCATACCCTGTTGACCTGCTAATCTTCATGTTCATACCTCCAAATCAGTAATCCACCTTACTAAAGCAGCACCAACGCTCCCCGGCTATACGCAAGCCGGAATATTTCGGTTTTATTCAGTTCAGTTTTATTTTGACGTTTTTAGTTAGATACTACAAGGTCCGTTTACGTTATTATCGCCACATTGTACAACAATCTTTGCTACTATTATGCGCGAGCCTGCAGGTATGTGCAAGCGTATGCCGTCCAAAAGGTAAATTTTTTTTGTTACGGCAGAAAATGTAATGAGTATCAAATTCTCATATATCGTAATTGTGTTCAACCGGGTATTATCCACAGTGCGGAGGAGTTTTCAAGTGATATACATGGAAAAAATAAGATTTTTTTCGTGGTTGGTCGGGCTTGACAGAGTGTGTGCGGTCCCATAGGATTCCGAGTTCGAGTGTTATAGCAGGAGAGCAACAATGGACCAGATGGATCCAAAGATAGCTGTTGAATACATTGAGAACGCCACAGTGGCGACGCTTACAGACGAGAAGATTCTTGAGCAGGGTGATATTCAGTTGTTAGAGGCGTCTGTGATGCCGCTGATCGAGGTGGGCGATGGCATCAATCTTGTGCTTGATTTTTCGAACGTGAAGTTCCTGACGAGCTCGGTTCTTGGGCTGCTGATCCGCATCAGCAAGAAGGTTTACGAGTCTGGGGGTCGTCTACGTTTGTGCGGAATCAACACCAAGATCCTTGAAATCTTCAAGATAACGCGTCTTGATCGCGTATTCGAAATCCATGAGGATCGTTATGCGGCGGTGCAAGGGCTGAAATGAGTTTTTGTGGGGCGTGAGTTCGGGGGGGTGCGTCTGGACTAAGAGAAGATTCGGGAGGAAGCGTCGATTTGACGATATAGTCTTATGGCTCGCGAAGGTCTGTTGCACAAGTCCAAGGTAATCAGGAGCAGCGTGAAGGCGGTTGAGTCGCTTTGTCGCGAGCTGCTTGCGGACGTTGAGGCTTACGGATTCGACGAGGACGCGGTTTTCGGGATACATTTGGCGATGGAGGAGGCGTTTTTGAACGCGGTGAAGCACGGCAACCGGGACGACCGGAACAAGCGTGTGCGGGTGGAGTGTGTGATCGGGGCGGAGAAGTTCGAGATATCGATCTCGGACGAGGGCGACGGCTTCGATCCTGAGTCTGTTCCTGACCCTCGTACCGAGGAGAATATTTGCAGGAGCAGCGGTCGGGGCGTGCTTTTGATGCGTGCATACATGGATTCGGTTGAGTTCAACGATCGCGGCAACTGCGTGCGGATGACGAAGTACAAGTCGAAGGGGGGTGTCGATGAGTCGAGGGATAAGTCGCGGCATTGAATGGATTGGAAACAGGCATGGCGAAGGATGCGATCAGAGTTGTTGTGTTGTTGGCGGCGGTTGGGCTTTGCGGTTGCGGGGGTCAGCAGGTTGATGCGCCTCGTATAACGGGCAGGGTTCCGGGTGTGTCGGTACAGCAGCCGGTGGAGGCGGTTTACGTGCAGCCTGATGCGTGGCGGAGCAGCGGAGGTTATCCGGCGGGCTGGATTCCTTCGCCGGGGAAGGAGAAGCGGTGGAAGGCGATAGTCATCCATCATTCGGCTACGGACAGCGGCAGCATGTCGAGTTTTGACGATTATCACCGGAACGGCAAGAACTGGGACGGTATCGGCTATGATTTCGTGATCGGCAACGGTCGCGGCAGCGGAGACGGGCAGGTTGAGGTGACTTATCGCTGGCGCGATCAGATTCCGGGGGCTCACGTGGGCGGCACTCCGGACAACTGGGCAAATGTGGACGCGATAGGGATCTGCCTGGTGGGTGACTTTACGAAGACACGGCCGACGTACAGACAGATGCAGTCTTTGAAGCAGCTTGTGCGTTTTCTGCAGCAACGCTACAACATCCCGCGGTCGAGTATTCACGGTCACAACGACACACCGGGCTATACCGGGGGGTCGGAGTGTCCTGGTCGATTATTTCCGATGGCGAGTTTCAAGAACTCTCTTTAGGGCACACGGGGCGGGGGCGAACATCAACATCAGCAATTGTGGCTTTCCAGTGTCGGTATCTTTGCGCCTTGGGTAGAATTTCGGCGGATTGTGCAGATAATGACGAAAGTCGGGGGTTTTTCTGTCCGAATAAACGCGGACAGATGTGAGGGCAAATCCGTTTGAAATGGCAAGGAATGTGCGATGAAGATATACGATAGTCTATTTGGGTCATCGGAAATGCTTTGTGAGCAGGTGGTCAGGCATGTCAGGGAGGGGCTGGTTGAAGATGGGCCTGTTGTGGCCGTTGTTGACGGCAAGGGAGGGTGCTGGTCCGCAGCGGAGCGTTTCAGCCTGACTGGCGGAGAGGAGGCGATTTCGACTTTGTGCGGTCGTGTGGCGGACGGGTGGGAACCCGTGAGGGGAAAGATAGGCGACTGGGGGATCGTGGCGGGTGAGCTGCGTGCCGGGGGTCGTCACCAGGGTTACGTTGTTATCGGACTTGCCGATGTCGGGGAGTCCGGGCATGAGGCGGTGTTGGAGATGCTGCTGAACCAAGTGAATACGATAGCGGAACTGGTCTACAAGAACAATCAACTCCATCATCATCAGCTCAAGTCGATGAGCGTTATTGGGCCGCACGAGGCATCGGTGGTCAACTGAGCGAGGGGACGCGGATCGGCGGGGGCGGCGAAGATCGGGGTTTTTGGACGGCTGGGTCAAGTTTGGTTTTGCATTCCGGGGCGGAGTTGCTATAATTTGCCTTCCTGTTTTTTTTCCGGCGAATTGTTTTAATGTAACGGGGAATCAAGTTGAAGTTTCTTGTTTTCAAAGACGGCCAGGGCGTCGACGAATTCACATTGTCGGCGGCGTACATGTTCGGGGCCGACGGCATTCCCTTGCACACCACGGAGAGGATCCGATTCAAGCACGGCGTGATCGACTGCAAGCGCAAGAGCAACGATGCGGCTGGTCTTGCGCTGCTTTGGCCCGTGGAGGGTTTCGGGAGGGTTCTGCTGCCCACGACTCGCCTTCCGGAGCGTAAGGAGCCTTATATACTGAACGTTGAGCTTGCCCGTGCGCGTCTGATGCAGATTACGCTGAAGCGGGAGGACTGGGCGATATTCGAGGAGGACAACAGCGGCGCGGAGCTTGCGCACGAGGCTACGAGTCTTTTTATCGAGGCATTGAAGAACATCGGGGATGCTTCGCGGGCTTCGCAGCTTGCGGACGAGTCGCTGAAGAAGGCGCTTGTTTTTTCGGAGAAGCTTGCATCGAAGCACGCGGACATTTATCTTGAGGCGAGGTGCCGCAAGAAAGGTCTTGGGCGGCACAGCCTCGGGTGCGTGATCGATCCTGCGGTGATCGGTGATGAGCGTTACCGGAAGTGGCTTTTCGAGATGTTCGGTTTTGTTACGATCCCGGTTAGCTGGCGTGAGATAGAGCCGGAGCGCGGGCGTTTCAATTACTCAGCGATCGACCGCTGCATCGAGGTACTTGCGGGGAGGCGTCTGGCGATCTGCGTGGGTCCGCTTCTGTGCTTCGAGGAGAGTCAGCTTCCGCGATGGCTTCCACACGGTCAGTGGGAGTTCGAGAAGATACGGGAGTGCGCGTATGAATTCGTTTCGCAGACGGTGACGAGGTACGGCCGTCACATTCACGCATGGCGTCTGATCAGCGGGATGAACGCTTACAATCATTTCGGTTTTAATTTCGAACAGATAATCGAGATGACCCGGACGGCCTGCCTTGCGGCTCGTTCGACTGATACGAAGTCGCGCAAGATCGTCGAGATCCTTTTGCCGTGGGGCGAATACTATGGTCAGGATCGGGAGACGGTTCCTCCGTTAGTTTATGCAGACATGATAATCCAGACGGGCATCAGTTTTGATTCGTTCGGTGTGAAACTGGAGTTCGGCAAGGACGCTATGGGGCGGCACGTTCGGGACCTGCTGGAGATATCATCGCGTCTGGACTATTTCGCGGGCGTTGCGAAGCCAGTTCACATTACGGGTGTGGCGATTCCGGGCGGCGAGGCGGACGGCGATCAGGACCCGGTTACGGCAGGCATGTGGCTGAGGCCGTGGGATCAGGCGACGCAGAGCGAATGGCTTGACAAGTTGTACCGGATAGCGCTGGGCAAGCCTTTTGTGAACAGCGTTACTTATTCGGCACTGGCGGATTCGGAGGAGATGGAGATTCGGGAAAGCGGGCTTCTGGCGAGGGATTTTGCGCCGAAGGAGGCTTTTCTGACATTGGCCAAGATGCAGAAGATGATTCTGGATCGTTGAGCGCAGGGGGCCTGTTGAGAGGAGCTGCGAGTGGAGGCGGGCGAGAACAAGGCGATAAGGGAGACGCAACGGCGGGGATTTGTATTGGCGGCGGCGTTTTTGGGGCTACTGACAATCGGGTATTGCGGGTCGTACCTTGGCCGAGCGGCGGAAGCGCCGCAGGGGGCGGCGGCGGAGCGGATCAATCCGAATACGGCGGACGCAGCGAGTCTGATGCGACTGCCGAATATCGGGCGTTCGCGGGCGGAGGCCATAATCGAATACCGGCAGAGCGCGGGTGGGAAGGCTTTCGAAAAGGCGGAGGATATGGAAAGGGTGAAAGGCATAGGGCCGAAGACAGTTGAGGGTATGGGTCCGTGGCTTGAGTTTGATTAGGGCAGTGCCAGGCAATGGAGTTGTGCTTTTAATGGCGGATTGGGAAATCAAGAAGACGTTGGGACAGTGCTGTGTTACGCAGCGGGCCTTTGGGCCGGGCGAGGAATACTACGCGGCGCTGGTGGACACGGAGAGCGGACTGGAACGGCGGGACTATGGGGCGGAGTGCTGGCAGAGCGAGCGGCCGGCGGTATACTGCTTCTGGAAGACGCGAATGCCGGATACGGAGCAGAAGAAGAAGCTGTTCGTGGACGACGAGATGCTGATGTCGTTTTTCGAGCGGTTGGCGGAAGAAACGGAGGCGGAGAAGCTGGCATTTCGTTTTGTTCTGGCGCTGATTTTGATGCGGAAGAGGAAACTGAAGTACGACGGGATGAAGGTCGAGGATGGGGTGGAGAGGTGGACGCTTCGGGTTACGGGGGAGGACCGGTTGGTGGAGGTGATCAATCCGCACCTTACGGAGGACCAGATCGAGCAATTGTCGTCGCAGATGGGGCAGATACTTCAGGTGGACTTTTGACCATGAGACGGTTTACTTGGCATGAGGTTTTGCAGTTAGCGGCTGCGGCTCTGATATGGGCGGCTGCAGGGGGCTGTGCGCCTCCGGCGGTGGATACGGGTCCGCCGTTAGAGCCTGCGCG
The DNA here is from genome assembly GCA_041690555.1 of Anaerohalosphaeraceae bacterium. GTDB lineage: Bacteria > Planctomycetota > Phycisphaerae > Sedimentisphaerales > Anaerohalosphaeraceae > JACZKQ01. The sequence goes on along the minus strand of JAWLHD010000052.1, from coordinate 6,099 downwards.
CGGCAAGGCGAACATTCATGAGGCGATCGCGGCGCTTAATGCTCATCGGGCGCGCATAGTGCCGATTCGGGCGGGGGGGAATTGTCGTGTGGAATGGTATGAGTCGGACGGTAGGCGCAAGAGCGAGAACCCTTCAATAGCCCTTCGCGTTGTTCCTCCGGACGGGCTTTATTTCAACGGGGATATCCTTGGCAGCGAGGTAGTTCGTTTCGGGACGAATGCGGAGGAGTTCTGGTTTCGTATCAAGCCGAAAGAGGTCAGCAGTTACTGGTGGGGTCGTCGTGATACGGCGAGGAGATGCCGCAGCGGTGGTATATTGAACCCGGAGTCGGTGCTGGAGGCGCTCGGTATCGTGGATGTGGATGCGAACTGGACGTTAGCGGGCCGGGAGGGTTATGATATTCTGACGCAGAATGATATTGCGGGTGTTCCGATCAAGCGGGTTTTCGTCGACTGGCGGGAGTACCTTGTGCGGAATATCGAGTACTTCGACTCTTACGGTCAGTTGGTGGTCGCGGCGGGGATGAGCGGCTACGGGGTCGACAGCGACGGCATTCCGGTGCCGACGCAGATCAGCATTCAATATGTTCAGGGCAGCGGCGGCATGTCGATCAATATGACGCTTCGCGGGGTTCGTCGGTTCGAGCCGACGGAGAGGCAGCTTGCGGGGCTGTTTGTGAGGCCGGAAACAGACGGATTCGAAAACGTGTACGTGCTTGCAGACGGCTGCGAGTTCGTGCGGGCCGAGTAGGGAGATTTGCGGATGGCACGTGAAAAACTGGTCGAACGTATTGGCAGGGGGGTGTTTGTTCTGGACGGCGCGATGGGGACGGAACTGATGCTTGCCGGAGTGGGTGCGCACGAGAGCAGCGCGTATCAGAATGTGCAGTCGCCGGAGGTGGTGCAGTCGATTCATGCGCGGTACTTCGAGGCGGGGTGCGATGCGGTTCTGACGAATACATTCGGGGCCTCGAGCATTGCGCTGGCTCGGGCGGGGCTGGCGGAGGAAGCGCGGCGGATCAACCTTGCGGCGGCGGAGCATGCGCGTGCGGCGGCGGGTGAGGATCGCTGGGTGCTTGGGGACATAGGTTCGTGCGGCGATTTCCTGGAGCCGTTAGGGTCTTTGAAGGCGGATGCTTTGAAGGAGGCAATCAGGGAGCAGGCGGAGGCGCTGCTGGAGGGGGGCGTTGACGGTATCATTGTCGAGACGATGACGGCGCTGGACGAGGCAACGGTTGCGGTGGAGGCGGTGCGGTCGGTTGGGGATGCGCCGGTTTTTGTGTGTCTGGCGTTCGATTCTGCCCGGGAGGGCTTCAGGACGATGATGGGGGTTTCGCCTTCGGATGCGGTTGGGCGGCTTGCGGGGCTGGGGGTTGCGGGTACAGGTTTTAACTGCGGCACGCTGACGATGGACGGGTATATTGAGCTGACGAAGGTCTTTTCCTGTCTGTTGGAGGGTCGCGGTATTGCGCTGGTCGCCGAGCCGAATGCGGGTCGGCCGCAATTGGTCGAGGGGCGGGCGACGTACACGCTTTCGCCGGAGGAGTTTGCGGAGTCGGCGGAGCGGATCTGCCAGGTGGGGGCGAATGTTCTGGGGGGCTGCTGCGGAACGAGTCCGGGGCATATCGGTGCGATGGTCAAGCGGGTGCGGCCTGCAAGAGGCTGACGATTGCATCAACGGATTTCTTTGTGGCGCCCTGGTTTTGTTTGATGACGTTTTGGCCGGCGGCGGCGATTTGGCGGGTGTAGTCGGGGTCTGCGAGGCATTTCCGGATTGCGGCGAGTAGCTCCTCGGCATCCGTTACCTCGATTGCGCCTTGCGCGGCGAGGAGGGCGTCTACTGTCTGCTTGAAGTTGAAGGTGTGCGGTCCGAAGATGGTGCACTTGCCGAGGGCAGCGGGCTCCATCATGTCGGAGCCGCCCATCGGGGTAAGGGTCCTGCCTACGAAGACGACGGCGGCGAGTGAGTAGAATTTTCGGAGGTCGCCCATTGTGTCGCCGAGAATGACGGCGGGTTTGTCCTGGCGGGTTTTGTTTTCTTTTTTCAGTGCGCTATATCGTACGCAGTCGAAGCCGGACTGATCGATGAGGGCGGCGACTTCGTCGAAGCGTTCGGGCTTTCTGGGGACGAGGGCAAGGCGGAGGGCGGCAAGTCGCGGATCCTTCTTGAGTTCGGCGAATACCTGGAGGATGGTTCTTTCTTCGTCGGGGCCGGTGCCGCCGGCGACCCAGAGGGGTTCGTCGCGGAGGTTGATCTGTGCGGCGAGGGTGTCAGCGCCTTGGACGGTATCGGCGATCTGGGCGGTGTCGTATTTGAGGGAGCTTGTTATGATGACCTTGTCAGGATCGCAGCCGAGGGCCTCGAAGCGGCGGGCGTATTCTTCGGTCTGGGCGAGGGCGAGGGCGAGTTTGGAGAACATGGGCTTGATGAATGGGCGTATTTTGAGGTAACGGGGGAAACTTCGGTCGGAGATACGGCCGTTGACGACGACGATAGGGATGTTGTTTCTGGAGGCGAGTTCGGCGAGGTTTGGCCAGATCTCGAGTTCCATCAGGAGGCAGACGGCGGGGTTGATGTTTTGGAGGGCTTTCTTCATTACTGGTGAGAAATCGAAGGGGAAGTAGAAGACGCTGAGCCGGTCGCCATAGAGGGCTTTTGCGCGGGCCATGCCGGTGTCGGTCGTGGCGCTTAAGACGATTTCATGATTGGGGAGCCGGTCTTGCAGTTGGACGACGAGCGCTTTTGTGGCGTTGACCTCGCCGACGCTGACGGCGTGTATCCAGATGCAGGGCTTGTCGGGATTGCGGCGGGAGATGCTGCCGAGACGCTCTTTCCAACCGGAACGGTAGCGATTCTGCCGCAGTATGCGGTAAATCATTTTGGGGCTGTATGCGGCTATGCCCAGTGCGTAGAGGAGATCGATTGCAAGTCCCACTTTATCTTCCGGTTTGCGACAATAAAAGGGGCATCATAAGAGCAATCGCGGGCACTGTCAAATGCGAATGCCGGATGTTTGCGGCATGGCGCGGATTTTCGGAGGGTTGCTATGAAGACTGCCGGTGCATATAATAGAACCAAGGCGGCCGGTATCGTGGACGCCGTCGATCATTTAATGCGGAAAGGAGGTTTTTATGTTGGACCGCCGCAGTTTTGTGAAAGGTACGCTTGCCTCGGGGATGTCTTTTATGGTTGCGCCGTCTTTGCTGCGGGCGAAGACGGGCGGCAAGTACCGCACGGTGGTGATCGGCAGCGGGTGGTGGGGCATGAACATCGCGACGGTTGCGATGGAGTCGGGTCAGTGCGACGTTGTGGCTGTTTGCGACGTTGACAGGGGGCACCGCGACTCGGCGGCGTCGCGGGTAGAGAAACTGACGGGTCGGGCGCCGAAGAAGTACAACGATTTTCGTGAGTGCCTTGCGCAGGAGAAGGCGGAGATTGCGATTGTTGCGACGCCGGACCACTGGCATCCGCTGTGCACGATTGCGGCGGTGCGGGCGGGGGCGCACGTTTACGTTGAGAAGCCGATCGGGCATACGATTCATGAAGGCAGTGCGATGGTGAAGGCTGCTCGGCAGCATAACCGGGTGGTGCAGGTTGGCACTCACCGGCGCGTGTCGCCGCATAACGTGTCGGGCATGAAGTTCCTGAAGGAGGGCAGAGCTGGTGATATAGGAATGGTTCGGTGTTTTGTTCACTACGGCGGGGGGGCGGGTGAGGTTACGCCGGATTCTGACGAGCCGGACGGGCTGGACTGGGATCTTTGGTGCGGTCCTGCGCCGCTTGTGCCTTATAACAGGCGGATTCATCCGCGGGGATTTCGGCGGTTCCTTGACTATGCGAACGGGCAGTTGGGCGACTGGGGCATTCACTGGCTGGACCAGGTGCTCTGGTGGACCGAGGAGAAGTACCCAAAGACCGTCAGTTCGACGGCGGCGCGGCACATCATTCGCGACAACACCGATTGTCCGGACACGCAGGTGGTGCATTACGAGTTCGAGTCATTTACGTGCACGTGGGAACACCGGTTGTATGCGGCGAACAACGCCGAGAAGCACAATATCGGCGCGTATTTCTACGGAACGAAGGGTACGTTTCACATGGGTTGGCAGGACGGGTGGACGTTTTATCCGTCGAACAGCCGCGAGCAAGTCATTCACGAGGATCCCCAACTCGATAAGCCGGACGATCAGAATATACGGGGGCTGTGGACGGACTTTTTGTCGTGCATCGAGACGGGGCGGCGGCCGGTTTGCGATATCGAGATCGGGCACCGGTCGACTAATCTTGCTTTGTTGGGGATGCTGTCGCACAAGGCGGGGCGGAGCGTCAGATGGGACGGCGAGAAGGAGGTCATTGTCGGCGACGCGGAGGCGAATAAGCTGCTCAAGCGTGAATACCGCAAGCCGTGGGTTTATCCAGCGGTTTAGTTTTCGTTGCGGACTTCGGCAGGGAGCAGCAGTGCGTCGGGTGAGGCGGCCAGGCAGTTGGGCAGGTTGAAGAACCAGAGGCGGCCGAGGGCGAGTTTCGTGAGGGACCAGGGCTTTGCGTCTGCGCCGGGCGTGACGTTTATTGTGATGAAGCGGCCGCTGGTTTCGGTTTTGTGGAGGAGTTCACCGTCGGGTCCGTGTACTTCGTGCGGGGGGCCTTTCCAATAGTAGTGAATTTGCTGCGTGCCGGCGGGGACGTAGAAGTACATGGGCTGCATGTGGCCCATGTGGGAGGGCGAAGATGTTTTTCCAAGGGCGAGACAGAGGGGTGCGCCTGCGTCTGCGCGGATTTGCCAGCCGGCGGCCTGGTCGTTGAAGTCGAGCCAGTAGAGGCCGGGGGCGGGGACTTTCAGTTTAAGCGGGTGTTCGCCACCGTCCTGGGGGAGGCGGTGGTTGTGGAGTACTCCGCCGCGTGAATCGGTGAGGGTGAAGCGTGCGTCGGGGCGGTCGCGGTACCATGCTATGAGGCCGGTGGTGATGGTGCATTCGAGGGGTTCGCCTTGTTTGCTGTGGAATGCGTAGCGGGCGCTTCCCTGGTACTTCTGCGAGGATGGGGCGGGGGAGTGCGACGTGAGGCCGGCGGGGACGAGGTCGTCGGAGAAGGTACGTTCTTCGACGGTTTGCGGCTGGAATCGTGCGAGGTCACTGCGAAAGGCGGCTTCTGTTTCCTGGCGTGTGTACGGGGTGTCGACTTTCCACGGGTTGTCCGGATATTTAAAACTCCACGTCGGCTCGTCGAATTCAGCGGCGGCTTTGGGGGTCCAGTCGCTGAGCATGGCCTGCCAGTGGTTCATGTAGCTGTAGCGGGTGCGGTATACGTGCGTCAGTGTTTGCAGGGCGAGTGTGCGTTTGACGTTCTTGTCGCGGGTGCGGTCGTGGTCCCATCGGAGGCGGACGTAGTGGAAGTACTGCTTGAGGTGATCGAGGCGGGCCTGGACGTCGGGTTGGTTTGCGGCGAGCTGCGCGGCCTGATCGATGTCGCGGAGGGCGAGCGCGAGGAGGTGTTCACTTATGAGGGGATCGCCGGCCTTGTCGAGCCGTTCGTAGTACCGTTGCATGACGGCGGCGGCTGGGCCGAATGCCTTTTCGCAGAAGTCGGCGAGCAGGGCGTCCACATCGGCGTCGGGATTCCACATGAGCTTGTTTGCGATGTAGTAGCCGCGGCCGTGAGGGCCCCAGTTGTTGCCGCTCTCGCAGTCGATACTTGTTGCGCCGACTTGTGCATAACGGCGGATTCGCTGCCGTATGTGTTTCAGATCGGCCGCGTTGCCGCCGGGAGGCATGTCGAAGTCCCAGAGCCAGACGGAGAGGTATTCGTAGAAGCCCGTGTTGGAGCAGAAGGCGGGCCAAAGCTCGATGAGTTCTTCGAAGGTGTAGCGGCCTCGGATGAAGCCGGCGGTGGACTGGACGTAGACATTGGGTTCGAGGGTGAATGAAGGGGGTTCGCAGTGGTCGTTGTAGGCCAGCATGCCGATCATTTTGCCGGGGAACTCTTTGGCGACTGCACGGGCGACCTCGTTGGCGAGGCCGAAGGCGCGATCGGAGATAGTGCCCAAATTCACGCAACCGGGGCATTGGCAATGGTCGCTGCCGTCGGATGTCTCCATTGAG
>JAWLHD010000051.1:3565-13732 GCA_041690555.1 Anaerohalosphaeraceae bacterium | reverse complement strand
GTCTTCTCCGGGTACAGGTTATTTATCTGCCGTCCGACCATATCCGTGATCATCCGCTCGACGGTGTACTCCCTCTTCTCGCCCGTGCTCACGACACACCCGTCCCGCATCACCACTATCCGGTCCGACATCCTCAACACCTCGTCGAGGTTATGCGAGATGAAAACCAGCGTGCACCCCCCTTTTCGCAGCTCGTTCATCAGCCCGAAGAGCCGCTCCCGTTCGTTCTGAGTCAGCGAAGACGTTGGCTCGTCCAAAATGATCAGCCGCGCGTTTCGCCCCAGGGCCCGCGCGATCTCAACAAGCTGCTGCTCGCCCGGCGTCAGGTTCTCAACCGGCGTGTTCACCGGGCACTCCAGCGCCACCGCCTCCAGCCTCTGCCGCGCCAGTCGGTTGGCCGTCACCCTCTTCAGCACTCCCAGCCTCCTGACCCTCGGAAATCCGTCTATGAACAGGTTGTCCGCTATGCTCAGGTTGCCGAACAGGTTCAGTTCCTGGTGTATGAATGCTATCCCTTCCCGCGTAGCATCCGCCGGGCCTTCCGGACTGTACGGCCGACCCTGCCAGATCATCGATCCGGCATCCGGCGCAAAAACCCCCCCGAGTACATTCATCAGCGTGCTCTTGCCCGCTCCGTTTTCCCCAACCAGACCCACTATCTGCCCGCTCGGCATCGACAGCGTAATTCCCGCAAGCGCACGAATACCGAAGAACTCCTTCGTGATATTGCCGAAATGGATCAGCTCGCCCGACAAAATCATGCCCCCGCCCTTGCCGGGCTTCTCTGACTAAGGAGATTGCGGAGTACATCCAGAACCGCCGCCATAAGGATCACCGCCCCCTTTATAATGTCAACAGCATAGAAGTTCAGCGGCATCTTGTTGAGCGAATTGTCCAGCACCACAAAAAACGCCACCCCGTACACCGCCCAACGCACCTTGCCTTTTCCGCCGAACAGGCTTATCCCCCCGATCACCGCCGCCCCAATAACATCCAGCAGCAGGTGTTGCCCCAGCGTCGGCCGCCCCGCCTCCAGCCGCGCCGAATAGAGAATCGCCGCCGACGTCGCGCACAGGCCGCTGAAAACATAAGCCGCCACGATCACGCCTGCACACGGTACGCCCGACACCACCGCCGTCTTCCTGTTAATCCCCACCGCGTATATCCATCGCCCCAAAACCATCCTGTTCAGGATGGTCCACGCGGCCACTGCAGTGAGAAACGCGATCATCATCGCATAGGGAACAGGCCCCAGTCCGCCCCGGCCGATCACGATGAACGACTCCGGCAGGTGCATGATGTTTTCGGACCGCGTCAGGTAGATTGCAAACCCGCTGAAGAACGACATCGTCACCAGCGTGACCATAAATGGCGGCATTCTGAGCCTCGCCACCGCCAGACCGTTGATCAGCCCTATACACGCCCCGATCGTCAGCATCAGAATCACCGCCGTCGGGACCGCCAGCACATGCCCCGCCAGCAAACCTCCGCTCTCCGACAGAACCACCCCCCACAGCGGGTTGTCCTGGAACCTGGCAGGGTCCAGCCGCAGTGTCATGATCATTGACCCCGTAACACTCGTAACAGCCATGATCGACGTCTGCGACAGGTCGATTCCGCCAACCAGCAGCACGAACATCTGCCCGATCACCAGCGTCAGTAGCGGCCACATGTTGCTCGAAATATTCGCCAGATTGCGCGCACCACCCATGCTCGGATATATACGCCACATGACAAGGAAAAAAACGACTGTCAGCACGAGGATGAAATGGTCCGCCAGCAGCCAGCCGCAAGCGGTGGTAATGCGTTTGCGCAGATGGCTCATTTTTTCGCTTCCGCAAGACCTGCCATCACGCGGTACCCCCACATATCCTCTCTCTTCTCTTGCATGTTCTCCTGCGTAATGGCAAACCCAGGATCCTCGATCCACTCCTCCGGCGTCTTCTGCCCATCTTGGATTGCCTTGAGCAGCGCATCCATAATCGCGTGCGCCTCAAAGAACAGGTCCTGCACACCCGTGGCGTCCACGAATCCCTGCTCCATCAGCATATACGCCGTCGAATCCCCGTCAAGCCCCCCAAGGATCACGTGGTCCTTGTCTCCGATCGGCTTCCACTTGCCCAGCGGTTCCAGCACGGCCCGTATCTGCGGGTAAAGAAAATCCGACGACGTGAAGATGAAATCCACCCCTCGGTTGATCTGCATTGCCGCCTCCAGATTGGCCAGCGTCGTGGCCGGGTCCCACTTGGTCGGCACCTCGATCGGCTTCTCGAAGATCTCGGGCCGCTCGCCTATCACATTATAAAACCCCTGCCGTCTCGCAATTGCGTTCTGATCCCCCAGGTCGCCCACGAGAATCAGCGGCTTCATCTTTCGCTCCAGCTTGCTCGCCGCCAGCACCATGTACCTGACCGTCTCTTCGGCTATCTTCTCGTTATCGGCCACGACAACCAGGGCCGGCCTGCTCCGGTTGGCAGGCGGCCGGTTGAACACCGCAATCGGTGTGCCAGCCCGGTTTGCCTCCCCGATGATCGTCAATGCGCTCTCGCCGTCCTGGGGTATGATGATTATACCGTCTACGTCCTGCGCTATCGCGTCCCGCACCTGCTCCAACTGCCGGTTGGCATCCTGATGACCGTTACGTTCCAGCACCATTATGCCCCGCGAGCGAAGCGTCTCCGTGATCGCCTTGTGAGCCGCCACCCAGTACTCCGTCTCCAGGTCCTGAAACGCGAAACAGATGACCGTCTGTTTCTCCCCCGGACGTCTGGTACACTGGCACGTGAAGATGATTGCCGAAATGAGCAGGGCGGATATCAAAATGGATCTGAATTTTTTCACTATGACTCCTTCCCTTCGCTATGCAGATACGTTATAAACATATGTGCACTGATGAACAGGTGAACATTATGACGGCTTTCGGGTGGCCTTGTCAACCAAAAACATGTTCCCAATCGACGGTTGCTAATATAACAATGGATCAGGACAGCCGCAAACTATTGTACAAGGTCGCAAGGGCCTACTATGACGACGATCTGACCCAGCAACAGATCGGCCATCGATTCGGCCTCTCCCGGGTCAAGGTCTCACGGCTGCTGCGTCAGGCCCGCTCCGAAAAGATCGTGCAGATCACAATCAACGCGCACGGCACGACCGGCGCAGAACTCGAAAGGGCCATTGAGCAGCGTTTCGGCCTGCGTGAGGCCGTTGTTGTCACCTCCTCCGGCGATGATATGACCGCCCCCACCGCTGCCATCGGCCCGGTTACAGCCCGTTACCTGCTCCGCAACCTCCAAGGCGACGAGACCCTCGCGATCAGTTGGGGAAACACGCTCCTTTCGGTGGTCAATGCCGTCCCCGCCGCGAGCATGCCCGCCCTAAGGGTTGTTCAACTTACCGGCGGACTCGGCGAACTCGAAGCCCGTACCCACGGCGCCGAACTCGCCCGCCGAACCGCCGAAATCTTCGGGGCCCGCCTCCGACTCCTCCACTCCCCCGGAATCGTCAAGGATCAGGCAGTGCGCGACGCGCTCGTCAACGACCCTCAGATTTCCGACACACTCCGCCTCGCCGCCGACGCCGACGTTGCACTCGTCGGTATCGGTGTCCTCCAGACCGCCTCGACCCTCCTCAAAAGCAATCAACTCCTCCCAGAGGAGATCGCCCACCTTAAAGACAAAGGAGCAGTCGGCGACATTGCCCTGCGGTTCTTCGACGCCGACGGCCGCAAGGTCGAAAGCCTCATCGATCGCAGGATCGTCGGCTGTTCGCTCGATGACATACGCCGCATACCGCGCGTAATAGCCGCCGCTGGCGGCACCGAAAAACTCACGGCCATAATGGCCGCCCTGAAAGGAAAATTGATAGACGTACTAATTACCGACGATCGCACCGGTGAAAAACTTATCGAATAAACGGCGGCGGGATAGCAAAGGAGAAAAAATGGAAAAGCAGACTTTTGGCGTGATTGTAAGCTCCCGCAACTTCTTCCCCGGACATCTCGCGCTCGATGCTCGCAGACAGATCGCCCGCCTTCTGGCCTCGCTTGGCCACGAATGCGTCATCCTGCCCGAAGACGCGGTCCCCAACGGCGCCGTCGAAACCTTCCACAACGCAAAAAAATGTGCTGACTTGTTCAACAGCCGCCGCGCCCGCATCGACGGCATAATCGTCGTCCTGCCCAACTTCGGTGATGAGCAGGGTGTCGCCGCCGCAATAGACATGTCCCAGCTCAATGTCCCCGTGCTGGTCCAGGCCTGCAACGATGAAACGACCACTCTTGAACTATCCTCTCGCCGCGACTCCTTCTGCGGCAAGTTGTCCCTCTGCAACAATCTCCGCCAGTACGGCATCCCGTTCACCAACACCACCCTGCACACCTGCCCAATAGAAAGCGACGTTCTAAAGCGAGACCTCCAGCGCTTCGCCGGTATATGCCGCGTCGTTCGCGGCCTGCGAAGGGCCCGCATCGGCGCAATCGGCGCCCGCCCCGAGGCCTTCCACACCGTTCGCTTCAGCGAAAAACTCCTCCAGGCCTCCGGCATCAAGGTCGTCACCGTTGACCTCTCCGACATCTTCGCCGCCGCCGGTCGCCTCGACGAAAACTCCGCCCCCGTCCAGGCCAAACTCAAGGCCATAAAAGAATACGGCAGTATTCCCCCAAAAACGCCCCAGGCCGATCTCCTCCGCCAGGCAAGGCTCTCTGCCGCCGTCGAGCAGTGGATGAACGAAAACGAATGCGTCGCAAGCGCGATCCAGTGCTGGACCTCCGTCCAGAACAACTACGGCTGTGCCGCATGCCTCTCGATGAGCATGATGGGCCAGCAGGGCAAACCGAGCGCCTGCGAAATGGACATAGCCGGCGCAGTCTCCATGCTCGCCCTCAATCTCGCCTCCGGCGGCCTGCCCTCCGGCTTTGTCGACTGGAACAACAACTACCTTGAGGAACCCGACAAGTGCGTCGTGACCCATTGCAGCAATTACCCCGCAGGCTTCATGGCCGCCCCCATCGAAATCGCCACCCTCGACATCCTCGGTGAATCCCTCGGCCGCCAGCGATGCTTCGGCGGCATCAAGGGACGTCTCGCCCCCGGCCCCTTCACCTACGCCCGCATCAGCACCGACGACGTCAACGGCAGGATCAGGGCTTATGTCGGCGCCGGTGAATTCACTGACGATCCGCTCCAGTGCGACGGCGGAGTCGGCGTCTGCCGTGTCCCGAGACTACAGCACCTGCTCGATTACCTCTGCCGCGGTGGCTTCGAGCATCATGTCGCCATGAACCGCAGCCTCTGCGACGATGTCCTGTGCGAGGCCTTCACAACCTACCTCGGCTGGGATGTTTACCATCACAAGCCATAGAGTATGAGACGGTCTGCTTCGACTGCTGGGTATCGACGAGGGATGCCGAACCCGACTGTCGGCTTTCCCTGAAAAAAGACGCCGTCGCCCAACGTCGTCTTTGTGCTTATGGCAGCCTATCTCCTGACCGGTCGGTCTGCGTATCCCGTGCGCGTGAGTGACATGTCTTTCTTCTGGCGGATCATGCGTCTGAAGGATATATCTTCTCCGGCGGATTTCTCCTTTTCGACCGCTCGATTAGTTCTATCGTAGTTCCGATGAGGCCCTCGGTGTCAAGATAGGCGTAGTGTCCGTCGTCATCCGGGCCGAACCCGGCCCCGTCCTGTGTCATTTGGAGACCCGTCTCGGCGGCCTTCTTGAGAGCATCAGTCATACTGTCCGTCAGGACGCCTATATGGTGAATGCCGTAGCCGTGTTTCGCGACGAATTCGCCGTATACCGTGTCGCCCTCCAGCGGCTCGATCAGTTCGATCCTCAGGCTGCCGATATGTGAGAGCGCAACTCGCATCCTGTACTCCGCGGGGTTGCCGCGGCGCGTCATGCGCTTGACCAGCGGCTTGCCGTACGTGTAGAAATGCCACGGTCCTATTCCGAATATCTTCCAGTAATTCTCCACCGCCTTATCGAGGTCTGGCACGACAACGCATATCTGCGCGACCTCCTTGATCGGGAATGAAGCCCGGTGTGATTGTTCGTCCATACCTGAACCTGCTTTCATTACGGGAGGAAAACTGCTTTTCTGACCTTGCCCTGCATCGCCAATTCGACGCATTCATTGAACTTGTGCAGGCGGAATCGGTGTGTAACAAACCGCCGCCCATCGATACTGCCGCTGGTAAGCAGTTCCAGCGCCTTACTGTAATGCCGGTGCGCGAAAATTGTGGTGCCTATGACATGCAGGCCGTTGTAGTGTATTAGATTGGTGTCAATTCCGGGCCTGGACCGGTCTTTGGGCAAGCCTCCGAACAGGAGTATTCGCCCGCCTTTACGGGCCATCTCTACCGCCTGGACCTGTGAGGCAGGCGACGAATTCGCAGTGATGACCACGTCGGCCCCCCGGCCGCGCGTAAGGCGTCTGACCTCCGCCACGACATTCGCACCTGCGGCGTTGATCACGTGATCCGGCCCGTAATTTTTGCATAGCGCTAATCGCGACTCGTCGACGTCTATCGCGATAATCTGCCGGGCGGCGCTGAGCCGGGCAAGTTCGATATGGATGCTGCCGATGGGACCTACACCGATAACCGCAACAACATCGCTGGAGCCGATCTGCCCTTTCTCCTGCGCGTTGATGCAGGAGGCTATCGGTTCGGCGACGGCTGCAAGGGCGAGATCAAAGTCTGCGGGTATTAGCTCGATCACGCCTCGCTCAACGGCCTCTGCAGGGATCGCTATATATTCGGCGAATCCGCCGGGCCAGGCTTGGGCGATTTCACGGTAGCCTTCGCACAATTCGTGCCGACCTTCAAGACAGAAGTCGCACTCGCCGCAGAAGACCAGCGGACCGACGGCCAGCATGTCGCCCGGTTTCCAGGGGCCATTAGGCACAGAGGCGACATCGACGATCTGGCCGCTGATCTCGTGGCCGATGGTCCAGGGGAAGGTCACCTTGCGATGGCCGTGTCGAAGCGTCCGCAGGTCTGACCCGCAGAGTCCACAGGCATGCACTTTCAGCAGCAGGCCGCCCGGGGGACATGTCGGGACAGGTACCACTTCGACGGAGAAATCCATCGGGGCCTTGACGACAACGGCTTTCATGGTGGAAGTCATGAATCAATTCCGCAATGCAAGAGACTGTCCTGCTCCTTCCTCATTCGATAGATAAACGTCGATGCATCAGGCGCAAAGTTCGCCTGGGTCAAGACCGCTCCTTTGGGCACATCTTGCTTCACTACTCCGCCTGCGGCAATTCCCAAAGGGATGGCCTGTTGTTCACTGGCCTGCTTGTACGTATAGATGACGCCACATATATCACCGCTGCCAATCCCGTCGATCTTCTGACCGGCTTTGAGGGCCCTCTTTGCCACGGCCACCACCTCCGAGTGCATCCGGTCAGCGGCAACGGTAACTTCGCCGAGCAGGACCGCCTCGGCAATCGATTGCGGCGTCTCGATATCGCACAGGTGATATGGCCGCAAGTGGAGATAGTAGGGACCGTCGGCCCGAGTGATGAACTTCATGTCCTTGCGAATGCGCTTGTCGTCAGTGAAGACAATCGCAAAGACGCCGGGTGCGAAGCTGCCCGTGGAATAGTCGACCGCACCTCGCCGGGAGAAGATGCCGCCGTCGGCCCTAGGGATGAAGACCCGCTCCAGGTCCTCGACCTCGACCCTCGGCCCGTGCATGCCGGGCAGGTCGGGCAGCAGGCCGGTGGCGTTCGAAACCGCCGCCATCTCGACCATTGTCTTGGTGCCATCGACAAAGGAGGCGAGGATCTTCGGATTCATATCCTTCGATGCGGCCTCCTCCGCATATCGCTCGGGCGTAGCGTCGGGGTTGATCGGGTTGTTCTTGCACTTGCCCAGACAGACCACCTCAAATCCCATCAGCAGGGCCTGCTCGTACAGCATCTTACAGACTCCCGGCTCGTCGCCCGAGGCGACCGTGTAGACAGTGCCCCTGCTGCGGGCCAGGCGGCTCAGGTACGCGCCGACGGTGATATCCGTCTCGACATTGAGCATAATGACGGGCTTCTGGTTTTCTATGGAGAGCAGGGCTATGCGGGCGCCGACGTCAGGCACGCCCGTGGCCTCGACGTTTGCCTCTATGGCTTCCGCCTGGGTGAACAGTTCTGCGTTGTCCGTGACTGCTCGCAGGCCAGCGTGCAGGGCATCCTGCAACTGCGACAGAGTCTCCGCGGCAACGATTGCCTGCCGTTGAACGCCCATGTCGAGAAAAGTAGTGATGGCCCTGGCGACGTCGATATCCGCGATGGCGGATACGGCCATGCCTTCAATATTGTTGATCGTATGGGCAAGGCCCGAGCCCATTTGGCCGCAGCCGACGAGGCCCACGGCGACAGGCCGTCCGTCGGCCTGCCTCTCCTTCAGTTTGCGAACGAGTTCCAAAGATATACCCGCCTCAGATCAATTAGCTTTCTGTACTGCCAGTATCTGCTCGATTGGCAACGCGCCCGATCCATCGACGCGGCTGCCGAAGAGCCTCACCTCGTCGATAAGTCCGCGAAAAATGCGGTCGGTGTGATGGGCCCGTAATGCCGGATTGAAATTCCCGACTGTAAAGATGCCCGCACCGGCGCCAACCGCCCCTCGATCATAGGCAAAAGCCTTGTAGAGCCGGGCATCGGCCGTGGGCGTGCCAATATACGGTTTCATGTGTTCGGTCGCTGCTCCGGAGTCGTACGAAACGGCCATGAATCGCCAATTGTCCTTTCCGGCGCGGCCGTCGGCGGGGATCATATCGGCTGCGGTGGCCGCCTGCGTGCTGTCGGTCCATTCGTTAACGCCGATCTTGAGCCGGCCGTCCCGCGTAACAACCAGGTCGATTCCCGCCCTTCCGCCCAGTGTGTCAGCCATATGAACGATCCGGTTGCCACCGCGCCCCTCTCTGTCGCTCGTGCGGTTGATCCAGGCCGTTATGGTGAAGGACTTGAGCCCTTCCATCGCGAGGCTCGTTTGTTCGGGCAGATCGACAGCATAGACGCCCGGTTCAGTGCCGAAATCGAGACTGTGCGATCCGCCCGCGGGCGGCGTGTTCGATGACCACGAAGGACATTGTGCCGTGAGCCGTGCCGGCTCGCGCGCAGTGCCCGTGTTCGTCGCCTCGCGGCCGCGTCCTTCATTGAATAAAAGTTCCACGAGTGGCCGTGCCGATGAGACATACCTGAGCGACTTCTGCACGCTTTTCATCGCATTGCCCCCCCGATCTTTCACATTGGAAACCCGTAGCGTATATTCGCTGTCCTCCTGAAGGCCGGCGACTGAAATTACGACGGTCTTGCCGTAGCGTCCCTCCAGTGAAATACCCCTGACTTGCACCTTGGGCTCAATGCGGTAGTTGCGGGCGTCGGTCGCGGACGACCTCTCCGGCTGCTCGTTGAACTCGATTGTGATCTTCTCGTAATCCCACATACTCCTCTCCCTGAATTTGCTATTAGGTAATGAACTTTCAACGGATACAACAGCATTGTTACTCTCGATGGTGTTTCTCCCGCAGTACAGCAAGGGTGCGGTAATCGTCCCGGAGGTGATCGTAGAGCCTCTTGTACAGACCGAAATACTCCATGTACATCTGGTGGTTTTCTCTATCCGGCTCCATCGGCTCGATGTACTCCGTCCACTCTCGCGCAATGGAAAAATCCTTGAACAGGCCGGTCGCCACCCCCGCAAGAATCGCATTGCCGAAAGGTGCGCCGGTTCGCCGCTTGACCAGTACCGTCGGTACATCGAATACGTCCGTGATGATCCGCCGCCACAACGGGCTCTTGGCGCCGCCTTCGTTGAGCACGATTGGCGAGTTTATCCTGCGCCCGGTCCCTCGGATAATGTCAAACGAATCGTACAATGCATACGCTACGGCCTCCATCATCGCCCTGATGACGTGGCCCCGGGTGTGGTTCATAGACAGTCCGAACACCGTGCCCCGCGCGTGCACGTCCCAGATCGGCGTGCGTTCGCCCATCAGAAACGGCAGGACTACCAGCCCCTCGCTGCCCGGCGGCACATCCTGAGCTTCGCTGTTGATCCGGTCGTAAGTGTCGACCCCCGTGCCCCTCTCGCCGGCAAGTTCGAGCGAAAAGAAGTTGTCCCTCATATAGCGGATCAACTGCCCGCCGGTGGTCGTGGT
>JAWLHD010000051.1:0-3555 GCA_041690555.1 Anaerohalosphaeraceae bacterium | reverse complement strand
GCCATGGCCTTCGACCTCGGCGTGTTCCTGGTCGTGGTGGGGACGGTGATGTACGTGTTCTCCGAGTCGGTGGTATATGCGAAGGCGATCATGCTGCGGTGAAATTCTGCATCCCTGTGAATGATGCCGAAATTGCCGCAGGTGCCCAGGTTCATCTGAATGTCACCCTCCGGGATAGCCCCGGCGCCAACCCAACCTGCATTGCAATCAACCTGACCTGCCGCTACCGGCGTTCCGGCGGCCAGTCCCGTTTCAGCCGCCGCCTCGCGGGTAACCTCGCCCACGACGGTTTCACAACGGTGAAGGTCCGGCAAGAGCGACCGGTCTATCCCGATCCGCTCAAGCATGTTTTCGTCGAACGTGCGGCCCAGCAGGTTGTAGGCCACTCCGTAAAAAGCAGCGCCGGAAAAATGGCACACTGCCCGACCTGTAAGCTTGAGTGTCACGAATCCATCAATAGTGAGCGCCTTGTCGATCCTGCCGAAATCGTCGGGCCGATGGTTCCGCTCCCAAATGAGATTCACGAGTGCCGGGTGGTCATCCAGCCGGTTCTTGGAGATATCGAAGATGACCTCCTCGCCGATCCGGTCCTTGAGCCACTGCACCTCCTCGGTCGCCCGCTTGTCCATAAGATTGTAAGCGTTATGAACGGGATTGCCGATCCGATCCACCATCACCATCGACGGCAGCGCCGATGAAACGCCGATGCCCCGGATCTCCGTCGGACGAATGCCCGCCTCGGCCGCCGCCCGACCGATCATCCGGCAGGCACACTCCCAATACTGGCGAGGGTCGTGCTCCGACCAGCCTGGCCTGGGAGTCAGTATGGGGTACTCCTCAAACGCATAACCAAGGACCGCGCCCTCTGTATCGATAATCGTAGCCTTGGCGCCACCTGTACCGTAATCTATTCCCAGCAGGAACATGGTTCTGTCCTCCCGTGGCGAGAGCGGCTCGGATTGCGCTTCTCCGTTCCGGCGCCGTCGCCTTGATCATCTTCAGCTCGACCCCGATGGTCGGCCGATAGGTCGGATGCTCCACGCTTTCACCGTTACTCGCTAAAGAACTGGAGGACAACTTCGCCATCACAATGCGCTGTGGCATACTTGTACAGCAATCTCCTGCTCTGTACATATGTGCACTTGCGTTCATTTGCTCATCATGCCTGACAGCGCCTTATCTGTCAAGTGGCAAACTAAAAAGCCCTTCAATCCATTAGCTCGTTCTTGCGCGCGGCGGCCTGGACAACCAACAGCACTTTACCTATAAACTCCGATCCAAGCCGCGTCCCATCTGGCATCATAAGACCAAACGCGTGCAGGCGCATATTCTGGTGTGCTTCATAACCTATGTGCTGTGGAAAACTCTGGGCCAGATGTGCAAGGCGGCCGGTCTGGGTGATGAGCCGCGTCGCGTTTTTGAGGAGTTGGCCAAAATCAGGGTGGTAGATGTGGTTTTGCCGACCCGATCAGGCCAGTCTATCCGTCGTCGCTGCGTTACCGCGCCCAATGATCATCAGGCCATCCTGCTCCAGCGACTGGGCCTGAACCTGCCCAAAAACCTGCCGTTGACGCAAACGTTTTGAAGCACAATGTAGTGAAAACTTTCGGCGTTCTTGCGCCAAAAACAACGTTTTAAGCCCTTAACCGCGGAACTTGGGTTAATGCTTCATTCAAACTGTTCTGTAACTGCACTCCCCATCAATATCGCGATTCTCAAAAACTTCCGAACATTGTCTGATCGTAGACTGCCGGCCAAGTGCATTTTGTCCGGGATTGGGCTGAGGTTGCGCTTGTAGATCAAACGTCGTCCTGCTCGGCGGAGATGCCGCGAATGCCATCCCCATGCAGGTCGTTGCGGCGGTAGGAACTGCCATCCTTCCTGGCTGAGAATCGCCCCGTCCCGATCGTCTACATCGCCGCCGGCCGCGATGTATTCACCAGCAAATCATTGAAGTCAGCCCGCCGGGCAGCACCCGCAATTGCGATAGGCATCGGGGTTGCTGAGGAAGGGGTGCGACGCGGCGTGAATTGCGCGCCTGTTCACCCAGTACAGGTTGTACTCATGGTCGATCACCAGGCCGCCGCGAACCTTTCGCAGTGCGGCGTTGCGGTACATTGAAGGCTGCCAGGCGACGAAGATGTTTCCGTCGGAGTAGGCGTCGTCGCCCCAGCTTGTGTGGTGATGGCCGTTGTTGTATTGATTGTTGCGCCGCAGCCGTTCGAGAAGGCCGCCGCAGTTGAACTTGTCACGGTAAGGATCATCGACAAACGGCAGCGAGTCGCGGCCCAGAACGTTCTTGAGGTTGTCGAGGACCGCCCATTCGCCGCTTATGTCGTTCCAGTCGGCGGAGTCGTTTCGGGGGAGCGCCTGCAGCTCGTTGGGTAAACCCACCTCGGGCCACCAGTAGTGGTAGGCGTGCACGACCCGCATGTTTTGGCAGACCAGTTCGCTGGCCCAGGCCAGGTGCCCGTTGTAGGCATTGGCGGACACGTAGAAGACAATGACCTTATTGGCAATGGCAGGGTTTCGCTTGTATGCCGAGGCCAGCGTGGCGGATTGGCCGCCCATTGCGATCAGGACCGGTTTGTCGGGATGAGCGGCGTGCCAGGACAGAATGATCTCGACATAAGCCTTCGCGCCGGGAGAATCGGGGTCGGGTTCTGCCTTGGTGTTGCCAATGATGGGCCTGGGGATCCGCTTCATACACATGCCCGAGCGCCAGCAGCGGTCGTAGTGCCAAAAGGCCGACTGCTGCCAAATCTCCTTGGACATCCCTTTGGGATCAATCGGGGTTATGATCTGGGCGGCGAGAGTGATCCTGCCGAGGGAGGCCATCGCGCAGAGCACGTCATCATCGAGGATGTCGGCATATTCATCGTTGTCGTAAATGACAGGATTCGGCAGTGGATTGGCGGGGAAATACCCGTCGGGCATGGTCACGCCGTGAAGGTAGAGCCCCTTGGGATAGCCGGGCCGGTCAAACCCCCAATCGCCTATGACAGGTTCGGCATTCTTCGACCAATCGTCGGTCATAGCGCGCCAAGTGGCCGCCGGGGCCGGCAGAGCGACGAGACACATCAACGCAAAGCGTTGAAGCAGTTCTATCTTTGGGTTGAGCACCGGCAGTCTCCTTCCTTTTGCCTGCGCCGCCGCGATGACAGTGCCGCGGCAGGAAGCAAGAGTGCACAAAACTGCCGCTGCGGTAATCGTTGGCATAAATGCGGATAACGGCCCGGTTGTCGTTTGCTCGTGATTTCGTTTCATGTTTCGTTTCCTCGGTGTGCGATTGTCAGTTTCAAGGCTAACAGCTCAGAAGAACTTGGTTGATCTTACCTTTGGCCGCAGTGATCTATTGTTCCCTTCGTGCTTCGTCCAGCCAAGAGCGACCTGCTCTTTCAGGGGAGAGTCAGCACCAATACGGCATCGCCGGGAAACGGGGACTTGAAGTCGCGGGTATATCCGCCGCTGATTTGGGTTTGCGCGGCGTTGTCGTGCCATTTCCCGGTGCGCGGGTCGAACCAGCGGATGCGCCAGCCGCCCGGCGGCAGATGC
>JAWLHD010000050.1:0-13917 GCA_041690555.1 Anaerohalosphaeraceae bacterium | reverse complement strand
GACGAAACACTTCCGTCGCCGAAATCCCAGCGGTATTCGTATCCGGCAGGCGTGGTGAACCGGACTTTCAAGGGGGCGACGCCTTCTGTGGGATTGGCCGTTGCGACTGCTTCGGGG
Organism: Anaerohalosphaeraceae bacterium; assembly: GCA_041690555.1. Classification (GTDB taxonomy): domain Bacteria; phylum Planctomycetota; class Phycisphaerae; order Sedimentisphaerales; family Anaerohalosphaeraceae; genus JACZKQ01. The sequence goes on along the minus strand of JAWLHD010000050.1, from coordinate 13,800 downwards.
CGGAGCTTTTCGCCGGGTTTGTACGGTGAAAGACGCAGGAGGTAATCTTCCTTCGGCGGTGCAAAGCGAAACTCGCCCGGACGGGCGGTGCCGAGGGGTGTTACGGTCATGTTCCATGTGTCGATGCCGTCGATTTTGTATGGTTTGTCGCCGGGGAGGTTGAGGACGAGATTGGCGGGTGTGGGGAAGTATACCATGTAGAATTCGCCGGGTCGGTGGAGGACCACGTGGCCTTTTGCAATGGTGTCATCGGGGATGAGGGTCGCGAATACAGGCGCCTCGGCCATGATGCGCCGGAGGAAATGGATGCGTTCGGGGCTTTGTCCGTGCAGGACGCCGCCCTTGGACCACCAGAGGATGTCCTGCGGGTGCTTATAGGTTTCGCCGTGTCCGACGTAGGCGCCGCTGATTGTGCCGAGCCAAAAATTGCGAACCATCTGCTTTGCCGTGATGTTGCCCCAGCCCTGCGGGATGTCGCCTTCGTAGCGGCATTCGTCGAAGATGACAGGCTTGCTGTATTTGCGGCGCAGTTCAAGGACGTTGGAGAAATTAGAGCTTTGGATGCTGGCGTGTGTGACCCAGGGTTTGGTGTGGTCGTACCAATCTCTTCCGTTGTGGATTCCCCGAAGTCGGTTGTAGGGGTCGTGCTTCTGGACGATCTGGAAGAAGCGATCCCAGTCGGCCATTTTTTTGGACTTCATGAAGTCAAATTCGTTGGCGAAGGACCACCAGACATTGCGATAGGCGGCGAGCCTCGCAACGGCGTAGCGGAGGTAATGCTCGTCGGCCTGGGCGTTCATGCTGGCGTAGCCCCAGCGGTCGTATGGGTGGAAAAGGATGATGTCGGCTTCCATGCCCAGCGCCATGAGGTCGGCGACGCGCTGTTCGAAATGCCGCCAGAAGGCGGGGTTAAAGCGTGAGTAGTCCCAGTTCTTCAGGGGCTTTCCCTGGAAGGGGTACAGAGGCGGTTCGTTTTTGTTATATGCGTAGTCTTTCGGGAAGACGCACATTCGCATTTTGCTGAAGGGGGCGGTTTTCAGGGTTTCGAGGGTTTGTTGTTCGAGGGTTTCGCCCTGGTGCGGCCATGCGTAGCAGGTGGTGCCGATGGAGAAGTGTGGCGTGCCGTCTGCGTGGGCGAGGTAGTGAGTGTTTGTGACTATTACGGGGCCGTGGTTTCCGCCGGACGGCTGGACACACACGAAGTCGCCCTTCTTGCCGTCGAGGGCGTTATGATTGCTTTTGGTAACGTAGGACCACTTGCCAAGTGCGTTCGGCATGAAGCGAATTTTGTAGACGCCGTCGCCGTCATAGAAACCTTCGGGACGAAAGACCGCGTCGCCCTGTTTGAACTCGGCGGTCAGTTGCACGTCGGTGAATGGATTGCCGTGAGACGGTCCTTTGAGGGTGATCTCGAAGATGCCCCACCTTTCGACCTGGTCGGCAGCGGACGGGACATGGGTTAGGAACAATATGGCGCTGAATGCGGCGATAGTGAGCTTATTCATGATCTTCCTCCGGGTTATGACTTCACTGTTATTACGATTCGGCGATAGCTGTATAGTTCGGGTGTTCCGTCGTCTTTGACTTCGAGTATGACGTGGATAGTACCGTCTTTGGTTTTCGGGACGGTGAAAGTGATCGCGGGTTTGTTGTCGTTCTTGATGTCCAGGACGGCGTTTGAGGTCCCTGCTTCCTGGTACTGGAACCATTTGTATGTGAGTGCGTCGCCGTCGGGGTCGATGGTGCCGGCGGCGTTGAGTTGGATTCTGTCGCCGGGTTTGGCGGTTATGTTGGCGACTGCTTTGCCCTTGTTGCCGTTGAGCGTGATTATGGGGTTGTGGTTTGCCTTTTGGAACGTATCGGCGATGCACCAGTCCATTCTGGCGGCGAAGTCGTGCTGGTATGCCTGTCTCCATCTCCAGATGGTTGCCTGATCGGAGGTGGAGGTATGGCCGTTGTCGGCGGTTAAGGTGTCGCGGCTGTTTCTTGTGTTGGTCCAGATGGGCTGTGTTTCGGCGTAGCTTTGGTGGAGGGCGTAGCGTCCACCCCAGCCGCCGTATGATGGGCTGATCTGCCAGGCGAGTCCGTTGTTTATCAGACCGATGAAGGATGGTGTGTCGCCTTCCATGATGTAGGCGAGTCTGGGATAGAGGCGGCCGAGGGGGCCGTGATTGTTGATGATGTTCTCTTCGAGCCAGGGGTTGTCGACGAGGTGGAATGCGTGCATGGGGGCGTTTTTATAGAAGCGGTCGCCGGAGATGCCGGTCCAGGTGGCCTTGTGATATTCGTGGTGGTCGACGCTGGAGGGGCTGACGATGAAGAAGAGGCCGGGGAAATTAAGCCGCATCCATCGGCCGGAGTCGTCCTGGTCGGAGATGGTGTAGACGCGGAGCCTGGAGACGAACTGTTTGAGCTGCTGCTCGGTGCGTGTGCGCCTGACATCATGGAGGGCCTGTGCGAGGCAGTTGGCGCCGCCCCAGACGGAGATCCATACGGGGCGGTCGTCGGGTTTGTCGATTATGCTGATGATATGGTCGGAGCCTTCGGAGGTTTTGCCGTCGCCGACGCCGGCCATGCCGAATTCGGGGCGTCCTGTTTTGACGACGTTCATCAGCTCATCGGCGGCGGGGAAGCCGGGGGCGTGTTTGAGGAGGTTGTCGCGAACCTGTCCATAGGCGGCGATGCGGGCGCGGATCTGTTCGGGCCTGGTCTTGTCGCGGAGCCAGACGGAGGTTGTCGCGATGAGGCCTTCGACGTCGAACTCGTTGGCATAGACGAGGAAGCGGACCATTGATTGTTCGTCGTCGGGTTCGTTGGTGATATCGGTAAGGACCACGACGCGTGGTTTGTCGATAGTCTGGAAGGTGATTTCAGGGGTGGCGGCGGGGCATACCGCGACGGCAAGCAGGATCGCGAGCAAAGCCTGAACGGAAGTGGATGTACCGGTTTGCATGTCAGCTCCTCTCAAAGGTATAGTTTTACCGTATTGGTAAGATAAGGATATCTTTTCGGCGGCGGCTGGTCAACTGGTGGTTAAAGTCGGCGGCAAAGAAAAATAGGTAAAAAAAATCGACGGAATTCGATGAAACTACGATAGAATAATAAGGCGATGTGCGGCCAAAGGCCGCGAAGGAGTGACGTATGGCGGAAATAGAAGCTGTTCGTGAGATTGCCCGGCAGTGCCTGACGGCGCCGTCGGGGGACGGGTTTGTCGACTACTGGCTGTGGGATCGTGCGCAGCGTATACTGCGTAATGTGGAGCACATTTGCCGCCTGCCGGAACTAACGGGCGAGGACGTGGCTATCGACCGCTTCTGTTTGACGTCGGCTACGTACTTCGCGGATTCGGGTTTTTCGTACTATGCCGACGTTGAGGACACGGGTACGCGGTTGGTTTTGTCGGATGTGAATCCGTCCGACCTGCGGGAGTTTTCGGCTCAGGTGGTGTCTGAGAAGCTGGCGGGTACTCTGTTGCAGGCCAAGATTTTGAAGATCAACCGGATAATAATCGAGTCGGGCAATCGCGAGACGGACATGACGGAGGCGAAGATACTGTCGGATGCGCGGAATCTCGACGACATGGGGGCAGTCGGGGTTTTCGGGGATTTTCGGCGTCATGCATTTCACGGCAAGGGCGTTGGCGACGTGATGGAGAGCTGGAAGCGGAAGGTTGATTATCGTTACTGGCAGGCTCGTTTGAAGGAGAGTTTTCGTTTTGAGACCGTTCGCAAGCTTGCGGTTCAGCGTTTTGCGGCGACGGAGTACTTCATGACTCAACTGAAGATGGAGAACAGCGCTCAGGACCTGGAGGACGTGCTTTTGGAATCAATGGAAGCTGCGGGCCAGGGGGCGATCTGTTAATCGAGTTGCCGCGCGGGGTTTGCGGCGGCGGAGACAGTAGATGGAACACAAGCCTGTTACGGCGATTTTTCCTGGTTCGTTCGATCCGATTACCAATGGTCATCTGGACGTGATCAAGCGCGGGGTGAAGCTTTTCGACCATTTAATAGTGGCTGTGGGGCAGAATCCCACCAAGGACGAGCTTTTCAGGCCGGAGCAGCGGGTGGCGATGATCCGCGATCTTGTTAAGGATATGCCGCGTGCCAAGGTCGAAAGCTATGACTGCCTGACGGTGGAGTTTGCGCGTCGTGTGAAGGCGGACGTGATGCTGCGGGGGCTGCGAAATCTGACGGACGTTCAGTACGAGTTTCAGTTGGCGATGACGAATCGCTCGGTGGCGGGTATTGAGACGGTGTTCATTATGACCAGCGAGGAGTTCGGGTTCGTCAACTCGACGATGGTGAGGGAGGTTGCGCTGCTGGGCGGCGACGTAAGCAAGCTGATTCCGGTATCGGTGTATGAAGAGGTTAAGAAGCGGGTGGTGGAGCGGCAGGCGACTTAGGGTCGTTTTGGGGGGATGGGGGCCGCTTGCAAGAGGGCGTTGATCGGCGTAGAATGGGTGTCGCAGGATCCGGCGAGTGCGCCGCTTCGTGGGCGGCGGCTTTTTGTTTTCAGGAGTCGGGTATTGTTCATTGTGACGGTGGAAGGCGGGTTTTCGGCTTCGCATGCGCTTATGATGTGCGGGGGTGTGCGGGAGCAGCGGCACAATCACGAGTGGAGGGTGCGTGCGGGTTTCAGTGCTGAAAAGCTGGATGAGCAGGGTCTGGCGGTGGATTTTTTGGACATCAAGCGGGCAATCGAGGAGATTACGGGTCCTTTGGGGGGTCGCGAGCTGGAGAGCGTGGCCTGTTTTGCGGGCAAGAACGCAAGTGCGGAACGGGTTGCGGTGTATATTTACGAGCAAATTGCCGGGCGGTTTGCGGGCCGGGCGAACCTTGAGTACGTAGAAGTGATGGAAGCTGAAGGGTGCTGGGTTAAATATGACGGTTAGGGTGTTTGTTATTGGAGCGAATGCGTCGGGCTGACGATAGTTCGGCAGGGCGCGGGCATTGTTTTTAAGGTTTTACGTACATGCTTTGCCAGTTGTGCAACGAACGGACGGCGACGATCCACCTTACGGAGATCAGCGAGGGTATGCGGATGGAAAGCCATCTGTGCGAGACTTGCGCTCAGAAGCAGGGTCTTGCGGTGAAGAGCCAAATACCGCTGAACGAATTGCTGAGTACGCTTCTGGCGGCGCAGTCGGAGTCGCAGGGTGGAGATGCTCCGGCGGAGGCGGTTGCTGACCTAAAGTGTCCGGCGTGCGGAACAAGCTTCAAGCAGTTTGTTCAGAAGAGCCAGTTGGGGTGTCCGAACGATTACAGGGCATTCGGTGAGCCGTTGAAGGCGGTTATCGAGAAGGCTCAGAACGGGCGTTTGCAGCACCGGGGGAAGGTGCCCTCGAGTGCGCCGGTGGATACGCGGGACCAGATCAGGATGATGAGCCTTCGTCAGCAGCTTGAAGAAGCTGTTCGGAACGAAGATTACGAGCAGGCGGCGAAACTGCGGGACATTATGGGGAATCTGCAATGAAACCGGCGGATTTGAGCAATCACATTAGCCAGTGGTTTGACGGGACCGGGCCTGGGGCGGATATCGTGATATCGTCGCGGATACGGCTGGCGCGAAACCTGGCTGGGTACGAATTCCTGTCGTGTTTGACGAATCCGCGTCAGGGGGAGGTTCTGAAGAAGCTCAAGGAGGCGCTATTGTCGCTGGATTTGGGGGAGGCGGTGTTTTTTGTGGATATCGACGCGTCATCGGCGCTGGAGCAGGACGTTCTGGTTGAGCGGCATTTGATCAGTCGGCAGCACGCGCGTGGGAAGGGTCCGCGGGGTGTGGTGATTGCGCCGAGCGAGTCGTTTACGGCGATGATCAACGAAGAAGACCATTTGCGGATACAGGTGTTCAAGACCGGGCTTCAACTGAAGGAATGCTGGCAGCAGATAGACAGGATCGACAGCAGCATGGAGCAGAAGGTCAGCTATGCGTTCAATGCGGAGTATGGTTATTTGACGGCGTGTCCGACGAACGTTGGGACGGGGATACGGGTATCGGTGATGCTGCACCTTCCGGCGCTGAAGATGACGGGTCAGATCGACAAGTTTTTCAATGCGGCCAGGGACAGCGACCTGATGGTACGGGGGCTGTTCGGGGAGGGGACGGAGGCGGTGGGGGACTTTTTCCAGGTTTCCAACCAGGTGACGTTAGGCGTGTCGGAGGAGCAGGTCGTCAACGAGTTCGTGGAGTTGATCGTTCCGAAGATCACGCAGTACGAGGCGGCGGCACGCGAGGTGCTTCTCAGCCAGCAATCGGACGCAGTTGACGACAAGATTCAGCGGGCGCTGGGGGTGCTGAAGAACGCGCGGCTGATCAGTTCGCAGGAGGCGCTGTTTCTGCTGAGCCACGTTCGTATGGGGATCAACCTGGGTCGTGTGGAGGGGATCAGTATGGAGGCGGTCAACGAGCTGTTCATGCTGACGCAGCCGGCGCATCTTCAGATTAATTCGGGGGGAGCGCTGGATGCCGATCGCAGGGATGCGATGAGGGCGAAGATGATTCGCTCGCGGCTTTGCGCCAACTGAGGGGCGTCGAGCGGGCGTATCTGTCAAACCTGCCAAATTGGCATACAAATCCCGGCCGCACGGATATCTGTAAGTCTTTGTCGGGCACGGACTTGCATTTTCGCCATTTTGCTGGCACACCCTTTGCAATGGTTTTGGTTGGGCCTTATTGTGCCCGCGTTGCATGAAGCAGAGAATGAAGAGTTAATTAAATGCTAAGCATGGGGAGTTTCGATCATGGCGAAGATTATTGGTATAGACCTGGGCACGACGAATTCGGTGGTGGCTGTTATGGAAGGCTCGTCGCCGAAGGTGCTGATCAATGCGTCGGGCTCGCGACTGACGCCGTCGGTTGTGGCGTTCACCGACAAGGGCGAGCGTCTTGTGGGTCAGATTGCGCGGCATCAGCAGGTGACTAACCCTGAGAACACGATATATTCGATCAAACGTTTTATGGGTCGGCGGCACAACGAGGTGGCGGCCGAGGAGAAGATCGTTCCGTACAAGATCGTGGGGGGTCCGGACGAGCTGGTGCGGGTGAACGTTCGGGGCAAAGAGTATACACCGCCTGAGATATCGGCGATGATCTTGCAGGACCTGAAGAAGACGGCGGAGGATTACCTTGGTCACAAGGTCGAGCAGGCAGTTATCACGGTGCCGGCTTACTTCAACGACTCGCAGCGTCAGGCGACTAAGGACGCGGGTACGATAGCGGGGCTGCAGGTTGCTCGGATTATCAACGAGCCGACGGCTGCGGCTCTGGCGTACGGGCTGGAGAAGAAGAAGGAGCAGAAGGTCGCGGTGTTCGACTTCGGCGGGGGCACGTTCGATATTTCGATACTGGACATGGGCGAGAACGTGGTGGAGGTGCTGAGCACCAACGGCGACACTCACCTTGGCGGTGACGACCTGGATGAGGTTTTGATTAACTTCCTGGCGGACGAGTTCAAGAAGACCGAAGGCATCGACCTGCGTAAGGACCCGATGGCGCATCAGCGGCTCAAGGAGGCCGCCGAAAAGGCCAAGTGCGAGCTGAGCAGCCAGGTGGAGACGACGGTTAATCTGCCGTTTATCACTGCGGATGCGTCTGGTCCGAAGCACTTGCAGATAACGCTGACGCGGAGCAAGTTCGAGGCGCTGGTGGAGCCGGTTCTGGAGCGGCTGAAGAATCCGTGCATGCGGGCGATTGAGGACGCGAAGTTGTCGGCGAGCGAGATCGGCGAGGTTTTGCTTGTGGGCGGTTCGACTCGTATTCCGAAGGTTCAGCAGATCGTCAAGGAGCTGTTCGGCAAGGAGCCGAACCGGAGCATCAATCCTGACGAGGTGGTAGCGATAGGTGCGGGTATCCAGGGTGCGGTTCTGGCGGGAGACGAAGGCGTGAAGGACATCCTCCTGCTGGACGTTACGCCGCTGTCGTTAGGCGTTGAGACATTGGGCGGCGTGATGACTCGTCTGATCGAGCGTAACACGACAATTCCGACGAGCAAGAAGGAGGTGTTCTCGACGGCGGCGGACAGCCAGACGAGCGTGGATATTCACGTTTTGCAGGGCGAGCGTGAGTTTGCGCGCGACAACCGTTCGCTGGGTCGTTTTCAGTTGACGGATATTCCTCCGGCGCCGCGCGGGATGCCCCAGATCGAGGTGAGTTTCGACATCGACGCCAACGGTATACTGAATGTATCGGCAAAAGACCTCGGCACGGGCAAGGAGCAGTCTATTGTGATTCAGGCGAGTTCGGGGCTTTCCAAGGACGAGATCGACAAGATGGCCAAGGAGGCGGAAAGCCATGCCGCGGAGGACAAGAAGCGCAGAGAGGTTGTGGAGCTGAAGAACCAGGCGGACCAGTTGATTTATTCGACGGAGAAGACTCTCAAGCAGCATGGCGAGAAGGTTTCTGCGGAGACTCGCAGCAATATCGAGAGCGCCATGAACAACCTGAGAGAAGCTACCAAGGGCGACGACGGCGACGCGATAAAGCGTGCGACGGAGAATCTTGCAACGGCTTCGCAGGAGTTGGGCAAGGTGCTTTATGAAGAAGCCGCCAAGAAGCAGGCGGCGAGCGGGGCGTCCAGCGGCGCTGAGCCGGAAGCCGGGCCGGGCGGCGAAAAGACGCCGCCGAATGAAGGCGAAGTTCGGCGAAAGGGCGGCAATGACGTAATCGACGCGGAATTCGAGGCGAAGGATCAGTAATGTAATCGCCCTATTACCGACGGGTATCAAACCGCGGCTCTTCTTGAGGGTCGCGGTTTTTTTATTAACCGTTTTGTGAGCAGATCCAGAAGCCGCTGAGCATCAGCAGTCCGACGGGCAGGTCGCCGGCGAGTCCGGCCAGGAGGGCGCGGAGTGGGACTTTGTCGATACGCATGAAAACGAGTTTGACGCTTGCGGAAGCGAGCCATAGCAGTCCGGCGGTGAGATAGGCGGCGGGGGCGGCGGTGAGAAGGCAGACGGCGCCGAGAGTCAGGAGGCAGCCGCCGAATATTGCCCGGATTTCGAGCGTGCCCAGGGAGGATGGCGGCGCAAAGCCGCAGATGCGCATGAAGAAGGCGGGTTTTGACAATCCCACCAGACCGAGGACCATAGTGAGGACACTGCCCAGAACCGGCGCAACGGCAAGGTACGTGTTCATGGGACGTTCTCCTTGGAGGGCGGCGAAGGCTGAGAAAGGGGGAGTGCGACTGTGAAGACGGCGCCCTGGCCAGGGCGGCTTTGGACGGTTATGTCGCCGTTGTGCCGTCGGATGATTTTTTGGGCGATGGGCAATCCGAGACCGGTGCCGGTCTTTTTGCCGGCGGAGTGGAAGGGTTCGAAGATGATTTCGGTGTTTTCGATTCCGCAGCCGTTGTCCTGGAACGTGATGAGTGCGCGGTTTGCAGGGCGGTCTGCGCGGGTGGTGATCCGAATTGCGCCGTGGTGCGGCCGGACGGCCTCGACGGCGTTGAGTATGAGGTTGAGGAACGCCTCGCCGATCAGGTCCGGGTCAATCGGTACGTCGCCGACTTGCTCGTCGGGTTCCAAAGTGATGGCGGCATGCTTTTTATGGACCTCGGGCTGAACAGTTCGGATGAGCCCGGCGAGGAACTCGTTGAGCGGGCAGCTCTTGAAGATGGGCGTTGTGTCGCGGCTGAACTTGAGCAGGTCGAGTATGAGTCGGTTGATCTGGTCGAGGCTTCGATTGAGTATTGACCAGCCTCGGCGGGCGCGTTGGATGTCGTTGATTTTGAAGGCGCAGTCGACGACTTCGCGGCCGCTGGTTACCGTCTGCAGGAGATTTTTGATACCGTGTGAGATGTTGAGCGCAGCGAATCCGGCGGCGGCGGCCTGCTCTTTGCGTCGGGCGGAACTCTTGGGCACCAGGGAGCCGAAGGTCAGTCCGACGAGGGTCTCGTCGCGGCGGTCCGGTTCGGGGAGTGGCGGCGGCGCTTCGTCGCGGCGAGCGTCGGCGGATTCGAACAGGAGGACGGTTGCGCCGCAGCGAATCTGATCTTCATTCGCCAGCGGGATTTGTGTGGTGATCCGCTGCTCGTTGAGGAAGGTGCCGTTGGATGAATCCATATCTTTGAGGAACCAGCGCCCGCGACGGAAGGAGAGTTCGGCATGGGTGCGTGAGACGGCGGCGTCCGCGAGGACGAGGTCGCATGATTCCCTGCCGAGCGTGATCGTGGGATGTGCGGGGGCCAGTTCGATTGTTCGGCTGCGCTGTGGTCCGGTTATGATTGTGAGTTTGGCCATATTCGCACGCATCATTTTCCTATGCAGAACCTGGAGAAGATTCTTTCGAGGATTGCTTCGTCTATGTCTTCTTTTTCGAGTCCGGCAAGTCGCTGGTATGCGGATCGCAGCAACATGGCGGCGATTTCTTCGCGGCCGCGGGCGAGCTCGTCGACAGCCTCGTCGATGGACCGGACGGCGTCGGCGACGATTGTATGATGCCGCCGGTTGATGGCGATCCGGTCGTCGGCCTCGCCGGCGGAGGCGGTTAATTCGATGAGTGCGGATTCGATGTATGCGGCGAGGTCGTCGGTTCCGTGGGGTGTTTTTGCGCTTGTGACGATGACGGGTGCGGCGAACTTGTTGGCGAGCAGGTCGGACTTGCGCGGCAGGTCTGTTTGCGACACGAGGTCGGTTTTGGTGGCGACGACCGCGGCGCGGGCGGGCGCGATCATGCGTCTTACGGCGACGTCTTCGGTGTAGTCGTCTTTTGACATATCGACGCATAAGAGGACCATATCGGCGGCGTTGACGGCATCGACGGCGGCTCGGCGGGCGAGCCGGTCGAGGAGTCCGGCGGCGGTTTCGGGCGGGCCGAGGCCGGCACAATCGAAGAGCACGCAGCGGCATTTCGGCAGTTGGAGGACGCTGGTGAGCACGTCGCGGGTGGTTGCGCGCGCGGGCGATACGATGCTTCGCGGTCGGCCGAGCAGGGTGTTGAGGAGGCTGCTTTTTCCGGCGTTGGGAGCGCCGGCGAGTCCCACGGAGGGCAGGTCGATCATCGCTTCGAAGCGGATGCCGCCGTCGAGAATCCGTTGGAGTTGGGATCGGATGCGGGTCGCGGAGTCAACGGCTTTGTCGGCGGTGATGAAGGCGATATCTTCGCCGCTGAAGTCCATGCCTGCTTCGAGGAGGCTGAGCAGGTCGAGGATTCGGCGGCGGAGATCGGCGATTGTGTGCGCAAGTCTGCCGGCGAGGAGTTTGCCGGCGGCGGCGATCTGGGCGGTGTTGCTGGCGGCGACAATCTGGGCTACGGCCTCGGCCTGGGTGAGATCGATGCGTCCGTTAAGGTATGCGCGGAGGGTGAATTCGCCGGGTCCGGCCGGACGGGTGCGAGCGGCCAAGAGGGCCATGAGACGTTCGACGACACAGGCGGGGGCGAAGAAATGGAGTTCGGCGAGGTCCTCGCCGGTGTAGGATCGCGGATGTGCGAACGAGTATAAAGCGGCATCGAAGGCAACGTCTTCGACGGTTACGGCGCCGGTGGTTACGCCGGGGCGCATCATGGGGCGATCGGCCGAGAAGACTTCGTCAACGGCGGCGAAGGCTGAGGGGCCCGAAACGCGGATGATTGATTCGCAAATCGCCGCATTCGGCGCCGGGCTGCTTACGGCGCAAATTGTATCGCCAGTTTCGTACATTTTCACAGCCCCCAACGAGGCGGGTCTCCGGCGGGGTCAGGTCTTGAAGAAGGGTTTGGGTTTTTTCTTCTTCACCTTGCCGCCGGTCTTTTTGGTGACGGGCACCCGTCCCTGGGACTCGAGCTCTTCTTTTTCGCGGATGTGCTTGCGGATGACCATCTGTTCGATCACTCCGGCGGAGATGCTGGACATGATGTAGAGGTTGACGCCGGAGGGTCCCTTGTAGAGCATGATGGGGAACATGAGCGGCATCATGATCATCATGATTTTCTGCTGCTGTGCGACCTGCGGGTTGGTCTGGGCGGTCTGGGACATGGGCATGAGTTTCTGCTGGAGGTACATGACGACGCCCATGAGGATCGGCAGGAGATTGAAGGATTCAATGGACCACTCCACCCAGGGAATGGTGACTTCGGGGAATCGGAAGAGGGCGTCGGGCGCCGACAAGTCGGTGATCCAGACCGGCAGGAAGGGCGCGCCGCGGAGTTCGATGCTGGTGTAAACGGCGGTCCAGAGTGCGATCCAGATGGGCATTTGGAGCAGCATCGGCAGGAAGCCCATGACGGGCGATGCGCCCTGTTCTCGGTAAACCTCCATCATGCGTTTGTTGAGTTCTGCCTTGTTGTTGCCGTACTTCTTTTTTATTTCCTCCATGCGGGGTGCGAGCTTCTGCATTTTCATCATGGAGACCTGGCTTTTCTTTGTCACCGGGTGCAGTGCCAGACGCACTAAAAAGACCAGTATCATGATGACGATGCCGTAGTTGCCGAAGGGCCCCATGGCGTTGTACATCCATTTCATGATGGTGATTATGCCGAAGGCCAGCGGGGCTATGATGGAGGAGGGGCAGCAACATCCACGGAAGTCGATGGTCTGAATATAGGATAGCTGCCTGTAGACGGGGTTCTGGTTAAAGGTGTCGCGGTCTTTGGGGCCGAGATATAGGTCGAAGCTGCGTGTAACGCTGTCGCCCTGCTGTCCGGCGGGGGCAAGGTTAACATCGCTGATCAGCAGGCTGAACGCGGCGGCAGCGTCGGGGCCTGGGCGTCTGGCGACGGGATTGGGATCGATGTACTGGACGGGCTGGAGGGCGACGCCTTCGGGGGCCTGACCTTCGGCGGGCACGGGTCGAAGGATAGCGGCGAAGTACTTATTCGTTAGAGCGGCCCAGACGAATCGCGCGGCGGGATTCTTGTGCCTGAGCCGCAGGTCTTCGGTATTGCCTCGCTGGGCCTTTCGGAGAGCGGCATAATCCTTGCTGACGGATTCGACATGGCTGTTGAGCAGGTAGGCGGCGACGACCTTTCGCAGTTCGGGTGCGCCTTCGGGCTCTATGCCGCCGGGTCCTTGCAGTTGGAGCACAACGTTGACGGGCTCGCTGGTGAGGTTTTCTACAGCGAGTTCGCATTCGAGGTCGTATCGGTTCGCCATGACGCGGAAGGTTTTGGTGAGTCTAATGGCGTCCCTTCCGCCGGCGTCCCTGATCAGGGCATGGAAGGTCAGTCGCTGGACTCCGTCCCGGTCATGGGAGGCCTCTTCGAAGATTTGCCAGTTGAGCCTGTGCAGTGCGAGGCGCGTGCCGGTTGCAGGCAGCGTGAGGTAGCCGTTGGCCATCGTCTGGATGTCTTCCATCCATGAGGAAAGCAGTACGAGCGGCTGGGGGTCTTTGGTCTGGCGGTCGTCGAATTCGCTGAGGGTTACGCTTCGAATGCCTGCGCCGCGATTTGTGAACTCGACCTGGAACTTGTATCGTTCGGGGTCGTCGCTGCGGCGGATATCGGGGTAGGTTTGGCCAAGGGAGCGAGTTTCGAGTTCTGCCTGGGTGGCTCTTAATTCGGAGAAGTCGTATTCGGCGGCGCGGATTGTCGGGGGCGGCTGCAGGGGTTGCGTATCGGGCGTTGCAGGGGCCTGTTCGGCGTCGACTTCGGCGGCCTTTGAAACGCCGCTCAGGAGACCCGAACCTGCGACCATGAGGCCGCACAGGAAGAGAAACGCCGTCAGGAATATGATGAGGACCGCTTTTGTTTTCATGAGAGAACCTTCATGCTAAGCCGCTCCAAACGATTAAACTATCGGCCATCAGCCAGGCGGTCACCCTCGAAATTGTCGAGCTCCGGGACGTCGTAGATTTTCTTAGCGGTCGCCTTGTAGTCGTATTCAAGGCG
>JAWLHD010000049.1:0-13991 GCA_041690555.1 Anaerohalosphaeraceae bacterium | reverse complement strand
CTGAGACTCTCAACGGCGCGACGGTAAAGTTGCACGAATATCAGGGCCAACCCGTACTGCTGTTCTTCGGCCGGACCGCCTGCCCACACTGCCTCCGCCTCATCCCCGCACTCGAACGGCTTGACATTCGCTCCGCTGACCGCCTCAAGGTCTTCTTCGTCGCCGTCCGACAGGATCTCCCCAACGTCCTGGACTTCTTCTACGGCAAGGTTATGACATACGACGTCATCATGGACTCTGACGGTATGGTGTCCACAAAATATCGCGTCGAGACTGTACCCCAAGCCGCCCTGATCGATCCCAGCGGTCGCCTTGTGTATATGGGCTCACCCGAGCCCCTGCTCTACTCTCCTGAAGGTATAGAGGAAGTGCTGAGCGGGCGCACAAAGTCCCCACAGGTGACAGATCTACGGCCGCAGCCCCCTTTAGCCTGGCCGGGCGTACGCCGACCCAATGGCGTCTCACAGGTAACCGGCGATACCGTTCACAACCTCAGCAGACGTTTCATTGTGGACCTGGACGAGCCCGAAAACTACGCCAAGAGCCTCTCCCAACGTCTCAGGAACCGGCGTCGCAACGAAATCCAGGCTGTAGCGGACCGCATTGGAGCCCGAATTGTCCATCCTTACGGCAGATGGAAGAACCGTATCGTGCTGGAAATCGAACCCCACAACTTTGACAAACTCCGCCAACTGCCGAATTTCAAGCACGTCAGAGAAGACAAGGTCGTCCACGCACTCACCGCTGATACCGTCTACCAGACGCGTGCCAACTACGCATGGGCAAACGCAATCTCCGGCCAAGGCGTCAATGTTTGCGTCGTCGACACCGGCGTCGACTACACTCACCCCGATCTGCGCAACAAGGTAACTCGCCAGGTCAACTACTTCGATGACAACGACGACGCCATGGACGACAACGGCCACGGGACCCATGTCGCAGGCATCATTGCCGGCCAAGGCAACCTCTACCGCGGCCTAAGTTACGACGCCAATATCCTCGCAGCCCGCTGCCTCGGTCCCAAAGGCGACGGCTACGAATCCGATGTCGTCCTGGCCATTGAATGGTGTGTCGAGGAGGGCGCCCACGTCATCAATCTTAGCCTTGGCGCGGGCCTCTACTCAGACGCCTGCGATGAAAACATCATGTCCGAGGCCGTCAACGCCGCCGTCGAGGCGGGCGTCGTCGTGGCCTGCGCCTCCGGCAACGACGGCAACCCCAGCGGCATCGTCGCACCAGCCTGTGCTTCTGGCGCAATCGCCGTTGGCGCTGTCGACAAAATGGACAACCTGGCCTCTTACTCCGACGGCGGCAAGCAACTTGCTCTCGTCGCGCCGGGCGGCGAACAGTTCGGCGGAGCCCACTACCCCGAAATCGTCTCTGCCTTCAGCACTCTCGTCGCCAACGACCCGTCGCTCTGCTTTTACTTCCTGGCCGAGATGTGCTACGATAACTGGTTTGCAGTCGAAAACAACCTTTACATGCGGTGCATCGGCACTTCCATGGCGGCTCCGCACGTCGCCGCCGCGGCCGCCCTGCTCCTCGAGCGAAACCCAACACTGACCCCCGCACAGATCCGCCGTACACTTGAGCAAAACGCTGATGACCTCGGCGAACCAGGCTGGGACAACCTCTACGGCTGGGGCCGTATCAACATTGAAAAGGCCTTGGACAATGTCCCTCTCGCTTTGGGCCAACTCTCAGTTAATATCTCTGATCCGAACATCAATGCACCTCTGTTCCGCGAACAACCGTTCGACCTTGCCGCGAATATCGATTGCCTCGGCGGTGATGGTTGTGGCGAGGTCCAGGTTTTCGCCCAGCTCTGCCAGGGTCGCGACTGCAGCGACTTCATCCCGATCGACCCCAACACCCCCCTGACCACCACTGACCATAATCCTGTCGAGCTGGGCGCCCTCAGCGGCGCAACCCTTGAAACCAGACTATCTCCGGCATTCGATGTCGAAATCGTCTGGGACATCTCAGAGGATACGTATACCGCCACGGCCAATGGGGCAGCCACGCATCTGGGTTCAGACCTGGCGACCGAATACCGAAGCGAAGACCTGGAGCCGGACGATGGTATAGGCGCCATCGACGCCGATGCCCAGAAACTCTACGACTTCACACTGCCCCCCGGTGTGCCCAGCCGTCTGCGCGTGCAGATGAAGCACTACCTCGTCCTGCAGTGGGAAGCCGACCCCGCCGGCTGGCGAGTTCAACTCGCCGATGCACAGGGCCAGAGCCTCGGCCTGGTGGGTGAATGCATCCCCATTTCCGGCGGCGGCGGAGAACCGCCCAGCCCTGACTGCTGGTTCGAAACGAAAGACCCCGCCGTGCTTTCACAACTCAATTCCGGCGGCTTGAACCACCTGCTGCTAACCTCCTTTGGTGTGGATGAGGGAGACTGGCTTACTTTCAAAAACATCTATGTAATCGTCGACTACGAAATTGATCCCGACAATGACTGGGTCTACCGGTACCTGCTTAACTTCGACCTCAGCGGCATAGACCCCGAATTGGAGGTCACCGCCGCCCGCCTTCTGATCAACGTGCTCGAGCCCCAGCAAGACGCCATCGCCGATGTCTTCACCGCCGACAACACTCTCACGCCCGCCAACACGCCCCAGCAACTCTTCACTCCAGACGACCCGAACTACAGCAGCCTGCTTAACCCCGTCAAGAGCTTCACCTGCAACCGGACCGGCGCCGTCAGCATTAATCTCAAGGCTGTCGTCAATGAGGCAATCCTCGCAAGACAGTCGTCCGTGGCCATACAGCTTCGCGAGCGAAACGACGATCAGCTCGTCTCGCTGGCCGCGTTCAACCACCAACTCGCGCCCGTACTGACAATCTCACAGAAACTTCCGCCCGACGCGGTGATTGATCCGGGCCAAAATCCCGGTGAGGTGCCCGAGCCGGGCGTGTACCCGATCCTGTATGACACAACCGTCACAAGGGACGTCTCAGAGAACACTTACACCAAGCAGGACGCCCCCGGCAGCACACCCCTTGGTTCGACCATCGCCGCCGAGTATAGTACGGGAAACTTGGAAACCGAAAGCGGCTTAGGCACAACCGACCAGGACGCCGAGAAGGTATATTCGTTCACCATCCCCGACGGCCAGGTCGATGAGATCCGCGTGCGAGTGGAGAACTACTTCGTCCTGCAATTCGAGGACCCCGACAGCGGATGGTACATCTTCATCAGCGATCCGAACGGCAGCGAAAAGCACCTCATCGGCGACTGCCTGCCGCCGACCGGTGGCGGAGGCGAACCACCGCCCCCTGACTGCTGGTACATCTCCCGCGACGCCGCCGTCCTGGCGGACCTTAATCCGGGCGGCGAGAATTACATCAAGCTGCAGTCGCATGACGTCGGTGAAAACGACTGGCTCGCCATCAACGCCGTCGAGGTCATCGTCTCCTATGCCGTCGACCCAGAGAACGACTCGGTGCATCGCTACTACGTACGCTTCGATGTCAGCTCGTTAACGGCAGATTCCGAGATAGACTCGGCCGTACTGGGCCTTTACGTCGAGCAGCCGACGGAAGAAGCTATGGCCGATATCTATCTCGTCGACAACCGTTATGACGTGGCTACGGGCGGCTACACGATCTACAACGCCGAAGATGCGCCCTATTCAAACCTGAAGAACCCATTCAAGAGCATCGCTCTGGACACGCCCGGCCGCAAGCGGATCAACGTCAAGCCCGCGGTTGAGGACGCCGTCGAGAGCGGTATGGGTTCCGTGGCCTTTCTGATTGTTGAACGGCAGCAGAACCAGCTTGTAACGCTGGGCGGCTCGACCGGCAGCAACGCACCAACGCTGGACGTGTACCTCAAGAGCGGACTGTACTCTGCCCTGGCCAATTGGACGCTGCAGCCGCGCGAAGTTGACGAATTTACCCTCCGAGTGGAGGCCATATCCTCCGAAGGGACCGGCGCCGCCAGTGCGCGCATCGTGCGCATTATCGATCCGGACCGACCCACTGTGTACGGCATTGAGTGCCTCGTTGAAGCCGCTTGGGTCAACTGCACTCGCCTGGCCTACGGCGACCGTATTGAGGCTGTCCGCGTGGATGCCGCTGACCCCCAGCAGATCCCGAAAGTGCGCCTGACGCTGCGAAATGTGCCGGACAATACGATATTCATCGATGCTGATATGCCGTACGTCGACGGACTCTTCGTGCTGGAGACGGACATAACGCTGTTGGACTCCGGCGACTGGGAGATAGTCGCCACTGCCACGGATGACGATGACTATTCACACTGCAAGGCCGTCTCGTTCCAGATACCCTGGGGGCGGCTGCAGGCAGAGTGGATCGGCCCGACCGACCCGGTGCAGGTCGCCAAGGGCGAGAGTCTCATCGCGACTGCCCGCGCCACATGCATCGAGGGCGAGTGTCCGGGTGTTAAGGGACGGATCGAGATCAACGGCCCCATGCAGATCCAGTACGACGACGGGTCCGCGGAGGACTACGCCAGCCTCGGCCTGACCGACGGCTATCTGGCCGTGAAGATCACGCCGGACGACTACCCGGCAAGGCTCAAGACCGTACGAATATATGTGACGGACACCACGACGTATCCGTTCGAACTGCACATCTGGGACGACAAGGGCGCCACGGGCACGCCGCATACCGAGTTGATGTTGCCGCGGTACTACAATCCTGTCGCCCCCACGGCAGTCTCTCCGGTGGGCTGGTACGACATTGATGTCTCCAACGAGGATATTGTCGTATCCTCCGGCAGCGTGTACCTCGGCTGGCGCCAACTCACCGAGAGCCAGACCAACTGGGTGGGCTTCGACACGAGCACCCGACAAGGCAGAAGCTGGGCCTACCACCCGTTGCTCGTATGGCTCACCGGCCAGGCGTGGTCCAACCTCGACTGGTTGTGCGACATGGATCCCGGGTACTGCGGCAACATCATGATCCGCGGGGTGTTCGAACCCGTCGGTTATTTCCACGGCGACCTGCCGGCCAGAGCAGGCGTGGCGCCGCTGTACACCTCACAGGCGTACCCGGCCGACTGCGGCGACTTGGACGCCGGGCAGACCTGCGAGCAGAGCTATCTCTTACACGCGGTGGGGCCCGCCGGCGACCGGGCCTCCGTACAGGCGACATTCGCAAACACCCACGCCGCCGCAGGCACTACCAGACGGGCTGTCTCAATTGAACCGCCCGCCACACCTTGTACTGCGGCCAATCTGGACGCCGTAGGACCGGTAAATCTTAAAGACTTTGCCGTCCTTGTTGGCCAGTGGACCGCAAACCAGCCGCCGATCTTCGCCGACATCGACGGCAGCGGAACCGTAGACATGGCTGACCTCGCAGCCATGGCCCAATGGTGGCTCGAAGTCTGCCCGTGAAAACAAGCCCGACTTGCTCGCTTTGGCGAAAAAAAATGCTATTTGTCGAATTTGATCAATTCTATGATGCAGCGCCGTCGATTCCCCAAAGTCACCCTTCAACTCGACTGGATTCTGATAAACCTCTCTGATAATGGTGCCGATAAGCCCTTTTGCCGGCGAAATCTCGTAAAAGGAGCACTATATGGGTATCCAGAACTGGTCCGACAATATCGTCCTCGTGAACCTCGCCCAGGAGCCGCAGCTCGGAGAGGAACTCCAGACCGTTATCCAAATGGTCAAGGAAAAGCCATACAGCGATGTAGTGGTTGACTTCGCCGATGTGGACATAATAACATCCTCCAGCATCGCCAAACTCCTCAAGCTTCGTAAGGCACTGCTCGACGGCAACCATCGCCTTGTGTTGTCATCTGTGAACCGCAGAACCCATGGCGTTTTCGCAGTTACAGGCCTCGACAGTGTCTTTGAGTTTGTCGAAGATCAGTTTCTGGCTCTGGCAGGACTGCAGCTCGTTGGCGGCTGAAAGACGCTGGCGCCGTGTCCCGAAGAAAAACAAAAGCCTTTCGCGATTCGAATGACTTGACAGTCGCCAATGAATCGATATAATCGCGGCAATTAAGATCGGCAAGCCGGCTGCCAACGCCGTCCACCGGCGGCTTTGGTACTCTGCTTGCCCCGACCAGTTACGGGACAAACGAACACATGAACGACCAGACACGCGAACAGCTCCAAGAGCTGTTGGATTATCGTTTCAGGGACCAATCGCTGCTATCAGAGTCCCTTACCCATTCATCACTGGCCGATTCGCGCCTGCTCAGCAACGAGCGGCTCGAATTCCTGGGAGACTCCATCCTCGCCCTGGTCATCTGCAAAACGCTCTTTTCACGATTTCCCGATTACCTTGAAGGAGATCTTACCAAGATCAAGAGCATGCTCGTCTCCCGAAAGACATGCGCCAGACTCGCCGCCGATATGGGCCTGCAGCATTTCGCACATGTAGGTAAAGGCATTGACAAGACAAGGGCTATGTCAGGCTCGATAGCCGCAGGTATTCTCGAGGCAGTAATTGCGGCCATATATCTCGACGGCGGTTTCGAGCCCGCCGAAAGATTCATTTTGCGGGTTTTCGGTCCTCTCATTGAAAAGGCCGACGCCCAGCAGCACCAGGAGAATTTCAAATCGCTATTGCAGCAGCATGCACAGCAGATGCAGAGCGAAACGCCAATTTACGAAGTGCTCGACGAAAAGGGACCAGACCACAACAAATGTTTTGAAGTCGCCGTTGTGATCGGCCGTCAGCGATTCGCAAGCGCGTGGGGCGTCACAAAGAAAGAAGCCGAACAAAAGGCCGCAAGAAATGCGCTCGTCCGTCTCAATCTGATCGAAGCCGAAGACGCTATTCGGTAATCAGCTTGACCAGCACAATCATTGCCACGCCGAGGAACACCATGAAAGCGCTGATTGTTCCGAAAAGAATCGCAACCTCTTTCACGAACTTTCCCGGAAACAGAACCCGCATTTTGGTCGCCTTGTACACAATCGCGATCGCCAGAAGCAGCGGGAACATCCAAAGCATCGACGTCGGATCGGTCGGAATGTGAATCGGATCGATAAACGCAATCGCCGCCAGGCACCATTCAGTCGTCATGTTCCTCCTCCCCGATCATTTCACCCCGCCCGCAATACGCCATGTACACGGCGCTGAGTATACACAATAAATTCAGCAAACCGGCAACACTTGTATATATCTGCCCCACATCACTGGCGCGGCCGTAGCTTTCGTACCTGCGCTGCCCTGTCTCAGTCACAGAAGTCTCCGTAACATGTCCCACCAGGCCCACTGCCGGCGAGGCAAGCATTTGGGCAATATACCAGGGCTTGGCCCCTACCGGATCAATCACACCAATTGAACCAACCTGCAATCCGATCAAAAAAGTTGCAGCAATGGTCACAAAGATTATTATCGCGCGACGCCGCTCCTTTATAAGGAAGTGCCCCGCGCCCGGCAGAGCCCAAGCCGCAAGACCCACTACGACCAGAAGCAGACCGTGATCCAGTTTCTTCTGCGTCGACATCAGAGAGCAGCCTCCTGCGGCTTGGACGTCTCCGTCGCCTCATCGGTTTCCCGTTCCGCCCAGCGAAACGACATTCGCTCGAGGATATTGTCAGGTTTGTAATGGATCAGACTCAGACTTTGCGAACGCGTCAGATCTATGCTCAAGGCACGCAGGGCCTTGGATTGCTGGTAATCCTCCTGTGACGCCGGCGTGCGTGAAATGTCCTTTATGACATAGAAAGCCGCCCCCGGCTCGAATGCTATTACCGCATGAATGTCCTTAACCTCCATCCGCTCATCGCCCAGCATCGCGAACAGCCGGTCGTTGAGACGCTTGGATTCCAAGGAATTCCTGATGTAACCTGCCGCCATGGGCATGTCGGCGAAGCGCTCCTGCATCTGCTCGATATCCCGCTCCGACATCCTCATGCGATTGCTGAGCTTCTCGCTCCGCAGCCGCATACTCGCAGCAAACAGGCCGCTATCTTCGCCGTTGTTCGCGAAAACCTCATTGTACTTATCAACCGCCTCCGTCCAGCTCTTGTCCGAAAGCAGTCGAACGAACTCTTCTGACCTTGCACGCGCCGCATCCATTGCCGCCAGCAGCTTGCAGTCATCGGCTACCTTTTCCCGCACCGAGTGAACCGCTGCTTCACTCTCGTCTTTTGGGCCCAAAACCGGCCCTCGGACACTATAACGCACGTCGATGTCCGCCGGTGGCTCGGCCTTGGCAGCGCCTACTACACGAACCACCGCCAGCAGTGATCCGAAACGGTCATGCAGCGGACCAATGTTCTCCCACATCCGCGGCCGCTGTACCTCGAACGGCCCAAGCGTGGTAACATTCAACTCGTCAACTGCAAATACGATTTTCGGCAAACCCACCGGCATGCGGCTCGGCCCTTCCACCGACAACATCCCAAGACGCCGGTCACCCGACAAATTGGCCATGCTCAGCATGCCCGTTCTGCCCGTATGCACCGTCAATCCGTGTTGCTGGCCGACCTTCGAAGCCGCCGCCACATAGTCTTTGGCGTGCGCCTGCAGATCCGCTGCCGTGGCCTTGTCCATTTCCAGCTCGACGAAGCCCGCTTCAGCCTGCTCCATCACATCATTGATGATAAGGTTCGCCATACGATCCGTTCGTTCGTCAATCAATATGCCCTTGATCTGTTCGGCCACCTCCGCATATCTTTTGGAAACCGTTTTGCTCGGCGAATCAGGATTCGACGGGTCAGTCTTGATTTCCTCCTGAAACTGTGAGATATTCCGAGCATAGTAACGTTCCATGTCCTCCTGCGTCGGCTGCTTGATCAGCGATTCCACCTGCTCCTTCTCGATAACCATGTACTCCAACTGCACACGCGCCGGAAGCTTATACCCGAATCCATAAGGATTGTCGTCGCTGATCTGTCCGGCGGGAATTTCCCGGTACCGTTCGAACTGCGCCGCAAGCGCTTCCTCCGAAGGCTCGTTCTGATCAGCTATGAAGTCCGCCGCGGCGAACTTGACCAGCTCCGCGCTGAGCTTCTCTCCACTGCGTCCGGCAAGCGCCCGAAGCTCGCCCGTCGTAACAGACTCAGTGCTGGTCACGACGTTCGCATATGTCATCACCCCCAGGAAGTCACCGAACAGCCGCAATATCCGCTGCTCCGGCATATGGTAAGTGCTGATAACCCCGTCGAGAAGCTGCGCAACACTCGCCCCCCGCGCTATCTGAGGGACTATATCTGCAAGCACCGTTCTCGCCTGACTTTCGCTGACGACGCATCCGGCACGACGCGCCTCAGCCCTTAACAGAATCCAGTAAATCTCGCTGCGGCCCCGTGCCTGCTCGAAGAATTCATCGATTTGGCGACCACTTACCTCCAGTTGACCTTGTGCCATTGCCTGATACATCTCCGCACTGGTCATTGCGGCCGACTGAGCATCAGGAAACAGAAGCTGGCCCAGGAGCCTCGCCTTGAAATCCGGCGACCCAAACATAGTCTGACGGTAACGAAGCATCTCGGCGGCAAATAGAGATCGCAGAACCTTCAGTTCTGTGTTGGCCGTTCCAATATCCTGACCTGTGATACGCTGATTGTCCAGGTAGTACCCCGCAATACCTCCAGGACCGCCTCCAAGCCTGCTCAGAACCTGCTGAAGCCCATACCCGCCAACAAAAGCGATCATGATCAGCACAACGACCACCGCCATTATCTTGCGATTATTCTTGCGCATCCACTTTACAAGATTCATTCTGCCACCTTTTTTTGTATCAGTAACGCCGTTTTCTCAAGAAGTATAGAAGTATAGAAAGCCGCCAAACCTTTGCAAGAAAAATACTTGCCTGCCGGAAACTTCTTGCCCCCGGCCCATCGCACGGCAGAGGACCCTTGAAAATATGCGCTTTTCGATTATAATGTTCGTTTTGAGGACTCATTACTTGTTCATTAGTGTTGCGCTTATGCCGATATAAAATTGGCGGTAGAGTCTACACAATTCTACCCTTATAGGAGATGGATTGATGAATGAAGACCAGAAAACCACCACAAGTCTCGATAGCGCCGACTGTCTGGAAGCGGTCGCGGCCTTCAGGTCTTTCAAGAACCTTATGTTCTGGTTGGCTTTGATATGCCTTGTCGGACTGCAGACCATCTTCTGGCTTAATTACACAGGCTGCATCGACACTGCCGACTGCCCGTGCCCTGAAGCCGTCCGACCCGCCGCCTTCAAGGCCCCCGAGCAGATGCTGACAGATGCGCCCGTAGTGGCGCTTGCCGCAGCAGCCGTTTCCGGCGATCCTGAACCGTTCGACTCCGCCCAGGACGCCTGCAGCGGATGCAATCTAACCAGCGGTCAGTTGGCCGCCGCATTTGACGTCAATACAATTGTCGAGGCTGTCAAGAACCCGACATGCCGCGACATGATCACAGTTATCGCTACGCTCAACTACATCCTCTTCCTGTCAGTCATCCTCTTTGCACTTAGCCTGCTTATCACCCTGAAGATATCGATCGCCGGCCGACTCGGAGGCATCAACCACATTGCGCGTGCTTTCGTGCAGTCGCTGTTGCTGGTTGTGCTGATCATCCCCTGGCAGGTCTGCCTGCCTCATACTGTAGTAGGCGCCATATACACACCCACCGAATTACTGTGCTCTCAGATCGCCAGGTGTGACGGGCCTGTCATAGACTGCGTCTTCTACATGGGTCGTTTCGTAGGTTTGTGGCTCATAGTCGTTATTTTACTTATGGCGGCTCAGATCAGATCGATCCGCTGGTCAAGAGCCGTCATCCGACGGCTTGGCGAGCCCAGGTAAGCGGCGACTACATAAATGAAAAGACCCATGCCCTTACGACGCTGATCGCCGTCCGAGCATAGGTCTTGCACTCTTACGCGTGCTTAATGCGCGCGCTGGACTTCTATCATCAGACTATTTGCCTTTACTGTTGCCTTTGCTGCTATTTGCGCACGCCTGATTCTGTTTGGCTTGTGCCGCCTGGGTTTGAATGACCTGTTTGGCACGGGCCGCCGCCTTGGCTTGAATCATCTGTTTGGCCTGAACGATGTTTTTGCCCAAAGGATGCCTGGGCTTGTTGTACACCTTCAGCGTGTCTGAGCCGGTGAAGAGCGTACCATCCAGAAGCGATCCCGTTACCGTAAGCACAAGCGTATCCGAAGGATCATCCATTACCATCGCTGCCACCTCCTGCATATCGAAACGCACCACAAGTTCTCTGACACACTTGAACTTCTTGGTCCATACAGGCTCCAAAAGGCCTTCCATCAGAATGCTGTCGGAGTCAATCTGCTCGGATTCGCAGCCTTCTATCTTAATCGTACAGAACAGAAAATTCTGTTTGCCGCTCAGGTTGACAACCTTGGGCCACAACCGAACATGAGCCCCTGTAATCTCAGTCTCTTCCTGGACCAAATACTCAGCCGCACCCATGTCAATTATGCTGCCCGAAATACGGGGTTGCCCATAGACGTCGGTCTCGTCAACTTCGGCAATATAGTCAACATCGCCTGCATCAATGCACAGCGACTCATCCGACAGTCGCCAATCGCCCTCCATGAACATAGGATCCACCGCAATGTTTCCAACTCCCGACAGTGAACTTGTCCCTACAATCTCGATTCCAGTGTTGAGGACGTCGCAGTATGACATATCTATAATGCTGGGACCGGGACCGGGGCCGCCAACCAGCATCTCAGATCCTTGCGTAGCCGTGTTGTTCCACAGAATACTCCCATAGATAGTCATATTGCTGCCGCCATAGCACCAGATCGCCCCGCCGTTGCCGCCGCTATAGTTGTCAGTGATCGTGCAGTGCATTACTTGAGGGCTGCCCACGTTTTGACTGTAGATCGCGCCGCCTCCGCTCATAGCAGTATTCCCGGCGATAACACAATTCTTGAGCACGGGGCTGCCGCCAGGTCTATCGAGGCTGCCGCCAATAATATAAACAGCGCCGCCGGAAGTTGCAGTATTTCCCACAAGAAGGCACCTGTCGATCTTGGGCGAACTGCCATTTTCGACGCGAATAGCACCTCCGAACATGGCCGAACAGCCTGAAATCACACATTGGCTAATCGTAGGATGCGAGTTGACGATCCAGATGGCCGAGTTGTTAGCGTTTACAATAGTCAGGCCGGCCACCTGCGCCTCGGCGGTTTCTCCGTTCTGGAATATAAAAGCGCGCCCCAGGTTTTGACAATCAATGATCGTGCTGGCCACAACCTCAGGTTCACCGGGATCGGTGCTTCTAACGATCACGTTCTTGCCCCAGAAGTTGACATTGCGGTAACCGGGACCGGAATATGTCCCCATCGCAATCTCGATCTCGTCGCCCGACCGACAATCTTCGCGGCCTATTACTTCCTGTAGAGTACCATCCGCGGGCACGTAGAAAGTCGTCGCGCTCGCCGAACAGCAGATTACCGCTGCCATGATATATAAGCTTATTCTCACCGTCTTCATGCTTAGCCCCCCTAACTGTGGACTCTCTTCTCTCTTCGGCCAAAGAAAAGTACCATTACAACTGGCACAAGGCTCGTTCCATATAAGACGAAGCGTCATAGCACAGAACAACTTCGGGCTCAAAACCCGCGGGAACCTGACTGAGACCTGAACGGTTAAAGAACAAGTCGCTGTTGCCGCTCAGCGTCATGGGTGTGTCGGCATAGTTGATCACTGAACCGGCGATTGTCCCACCCGCATTGCCGAAAAACTCAATCCCGTTTGCGGCTATGGCGCCGTTTAAGGTCTCGAAATTGCCCCCAAATGCTGCTTTAAAGCCAGGAGCTATCACAAACGTGCCCGTCTCCTCACGCAGGCCGTCAAACTCGCTATCAGAGGGCAGTTCGGAAACCGAATGACTGTCAACCGTCCCAAGGAATATCAACTGGTTCGTGCCGGAGTCGTCATACATGCTGCCGTCGCCGACAATCATTCCCGTAATACTACAATTGCCAGAAAATACCACTACGTTGGGAGTTTCGATGAATAGCACGCCGTTGATGTTCGTGTCGGCGGAAAAATGAGGATTAGTGCCCGCGGCGATACGAACGTTGGCATAGGTCGTATTTGTGCTAAGGTCAGTATCTGCGTCGATCACCTGACCGCTCAAATACTGCTCAAATTGGCTCGTGTTGGGCACGGGCCATTGTGTGGGCGCCACTCCTGTAGTAACGTGATTATTAATGGCCGCCTGACCAGTTTCACCGCCTATCCCGGCCTGTCCACCCTGAAGAGTGACCACCCCGTCGGGATTCGTCACCTTCACATCACCCGCTATCTGTGAATTACCTATGATCGACAAAACATCGGTGTCGTTTTCGCTCTCGATATACACATCCGCTTCGACGGCGATATTTGTCCCGTCGAGTTGGATGTTGCCGGAAAGCTGCAGGGGCCCTTTGGTCGCCACCCCAAAATCAAAAACGCTTTCCTCTCGTACTCCAAAAGTGTAATTAATATCGATAGTCCGCGTCAAGCCGCCGCCTGACCCGGTCACAAGAACCCGAAACCGATCGTTGGTGATGGGCTCCACCTGCGCGACAAAAGACTTGCCGTCAGATTCGCACAAAGTGATATCCTCCCCAAGAGACACATTTGCCGCCAGTTGGTTCATCATCACAGTAAAACGATTTGCTATGGGCGTCGACCCGGGCATCGAAACCTTGCTCATGTGGTATCGTATTACTTCCATACCCGACAACGCACTCTCGAATGCGCGAGTGCCGTCACGATGATTGTCAGCAACTCGAACGTTGCGCGATGACATAGTCAGCATCGCCAGACCCATTGAAGAAAACAACGCCACAAATACCAGGGACAGAAGCAGTACCATCCCGCGACGCCGTGCTGTTATTGTATGCTTGGTTCGACACATTTCAGTCACCCCCATAGAACTCGATCTGCCGCAACTCAGGATGCGGCTGCTTCACAAGTAAATCATACCAAAAAGCCACTCCCAAGAAAAGGGCAAAACACACAAAATCTACACAAAATAACAGGCACACCCTATAATAACACGCTCGACGCAATTTGAAATTTGTTAGCAAGGTCT
>JAWLHD010000048.1:3359-14037 GCA_041690555.1 Anaerohalosphaeraceae bacterium | reverse complement strand
GGCTGGGACGACACGGGCATAGTGCCGGAGTTGGGCTCAGTGGTCATCAACGAACTGCTGGCGCACTCCCATGCGTCCGATCCGGACTGGGTTGAGCTGCACAATACGACGGGTGAAGCGATCGACATCGGCGGGTGGTTTATTTCCGACAACAAGAGCGACTACATGAGGTTCAGGATCCCGGAAAATACGATCCTTGCGCCTTACGGGTATGCGGTTTTCTATGAGAACCTGCACTTTAACAATTCGCAGAACCCGGGCTGCATCAGGCCGTTTGCGTTCAGCGAGAACGGCGAGGCATGCTATATTCGTTCGGGTCTGGACGTCGACGGCCGGATAACGGGCTACTATGATGAGGAGACATTCGGGGCGTCCGCTACGGACGTTGCGTTCGGCAGGTACCAGAAGAGCACCGGCTCGTATAACTTCGTGTCTATGAGCAGCAAGACGCCTGGCGCCGCCAACGCGTATCCGTTGGTCGGGCCGATTGTGATCTCGGAGATCATGTATGACCCGCCGCAGGGCGCCGGCTATGACGGGCGGGAACTGGAATACGTGGAGCTGCACAACATCAGCGGCTCGCCGGTTGCGATGCAGGAGTATGATCCCGCACTGCGGGTATATGTGCAGTGGCGGTTCACGGACGGGATTGATTACACGTTTGCGGCGAACACGACGATACCGGCGGGCGGGCGCCTGGTTGTGGCGAAGAATCTTGAGGCGTTTACGGCACGATACGGGGCGATGTCGAACGTGGTCGGGCCTTACGGCGGGCAGTTGGACAATGCCGGCGAGAAGCTGGAGCTGTCTATGCCGGGCGATACCGACAGCGGCGGCAAGCGTTATTATATTCGGGTCGACCGGGTCAACTACAAGGATTCGCCCGACTGGCCGGCGGAAGCCGACGGCGCGGGGCTGAGCCTGACGCGAATCAACAGCGCCGAATACGGCAACGACATAATCAACTGGCAGGCCGCCGAGCCAACGCCGGGGTGGTGATCTCCTTATGTTATCTGAATCCGGCAAAGGGTGTATGAACGAGTCGTACGTCAGGCAGGATGTTCAATGAAATGCAGTATATCCGCTATCAGATGATTCTTGGCAGCCCCAAAGAATATGACATGCTGTGAGTCAGAGTATTCGATGATCCTCGGCCTGCGAGAAAACTTCGCAAGAGCTTTACGAACGGCCCCGTTATCGACGATCCGGTCCTGTCCAGCCAGAAACGCGACAGATGGGAGATTAACTCTTTGAAGACGTCGGCGGACGAAGGATGTTATGCGGTGAGCCTGTATGAAATCATCCGCCCTTGGCGCAACGGTTCTTAACTTATCGTGGTAAAGGAACCAGAGCCCCTCAACCGAATTCGTGAACATTTCATCCGACCTTATGGGGCTTGGAACGTTGCAGGCAAGTCCAGGCATCATGTTGAGACCGATCTTTAGTTTTTCACGAGCGCTTGGCTGAACCTTGACATTAAGGCCCGGCGACATGTAGATGAGCGAGTCGACCGCGCACCCGTGCTGTATTGCCAAAGCCGTTGCAACCACGGCGCCGAAACACAGCGAAGCCGCATGCAAAGTGGCTGCAGGCCAGTTCGTTCGGACACGTGTGCAAACGATTCGCAAGTCTTCAATCCAGTCGCGGTAAGTCCCGGCCATTCTCGTGTTGAGGCCTGACCCTCGCCGATCCAGTCCGTATACTGCGGTCCTGCTGTGAGTCAGTTGGCCGGCCGTCTCGGAAAACCAACCCGAGTGGCTTTCAAGACCGTTGACATAGATGACGACGTGCAGCGGATCCGGGCTTTTCCAGTGGTTGACATGAAGAATCTGTCCGTCCGGCAGCGGCCATTGCTCAATCGCAAAACCGTCCGACTGTGGAAGGCTTCCCCCCAGTACGCTTTGCAGCCGAGTCACCGATTCGGCATCGCCGCCTGACAGGCGCAACTGCTCGATCTCGTGCCTGACGCGCGACTGATACTTGGGGTTGTCAACTGTCAGGTCGGTCCTGTACGTGAACGGCAGTGGTCTCTTCTTCCTGTTGACGGCCATGTTCAATGCCTGTTTCCATCCATCTCTTGGTTATTGCAAGGCCTTCGTCGATGCGCACCCTGTTCTCGAAGCCAAGTTCTTCCCGGGCCTTCGAGATATCGAATTCAAGATTGTGGCTGAGAAACTTCAACCGCGTCTTCGTCAGGTAAGGCGGCTCCTTCTTGTGGGTGAGTTTTGCCCACCTCTCCATGATTTCGGTCGCTGTCCTTGCGACGATGACGGGTACGTGTGACTTCGGACGAGGATAACCCCAGAGATCGGCGACCTTGAAAATGAAAGTCTCCATATCGAGACTTTTGTCATCGTTGGCGATATTATAGACCTGGCCGACGGACCGGGGCGTTCTGCCGGCCAGCGCGACGGCGTCGGCGAAATTGCCGGCATAATTTAAATTCATCTTGTTCTTGCCGTCGCCAATGAAGCGAAAAGTCCCGTGCTCCAGATGTGACAGAATCCGCTGCAGAAACCTTCTGTCCCTGGGCCCATACATGAAACCCGGCCTTAGAATAGTGGTCGCAAGGCCGAAGCGGCTGAATCGCCGCACAAGCTTTTCGGCATCCATCTTGGTATCGATGTAAGGATCGCCGGGCTTGGCGTAATCCGTTTCCAGGCCCGTGTTGTAGTGGTGCCGGAAGCCCATCACGGACAAACTGCTTATGTAGAAAAAACGCTTTACGTCGCGCCCCAGAGAGGCCTCCAGCAAATTCTCCGTGCCTTCGACATTGACCTCGTAGGACAACTCCCGCGGCGCCCACTCCTCGGTTAGAGCGGCGGCATGACATATCCGGTCCATGCCCTCCACGGCCGCATAAACTGCCAGGGGATCCGTTATGGAGCCATACCGCAGTCTCACCCCGAGACTCTCGATGAACCGCGTATCGCTGCTGTCGCGCACCAGGGCGAATACCTGATCCCCTTCATGGCTAAGCTTCTCGGCAATGTGACTGCCTACAAGACCCGTAGCGCCTGTGATAAGTGTTTTCATGTCTCGCTCTCCTGTGGCATATTCAGCTTTCCGGACCGACTGTCATCAGCGCTGCACGGCGAGGCCGATGCTCAGCCGTCATCGAGCTGCCTTGCCCGCCCGCCGCGTTGGCAGCGGTTTTTAGACAATCAAACGCATCCTGTCTGCATTGCTGATTCCGCGTTTAAGAACAGATACCGCCCAGCATTCGTTCGACACATTTTGGACGCGAGTTGAGAAACGGCACGATGAGGACGCCCACGGTACACTGCAAGGCAAGTGTCCGGTATGCCGCAGGCTTCTTTTGCCCAGAAGCCGCTTACCTGATTGGTCGATGAATGAGCTAACGAGGAGACGACAGCCGCTAAAGCAATGCACAACACAGGGGGGCGACGATAATGATATACCTAAAGCGACACACGGCCGCCAACCAGCTTGACGATACGGCATTCGCATCCATCTGACCTTATTCCGATATCATGAAGATTGATCACTTTGTTGTTTACACGGTCGAACTGCCAATGCGATTATCGATAAGCCACACGCTTGCCGAGAGAAAGGTGGCCAGCAACATTCTGGTCCGGGCCTTCGGAGACAATGGAATGGAAGGCTGGGGCGAATGCTGTCCTCGGCCGTACGTTACCGGCGAAACTATCGAAACTGCCGCGGCCGATCTCTCCGGCCGCCTGCTGCCGGCGATGATTGGCGAAAGTTTTCTGGATCTGCCGGAGGCCGCCGAAAAAATGGCCTCTTCATTGCCGAACGTCAAACGCAACCAGCAAGCCGCCTTTTGCGCCGCCGAACTGGCGGTATTGGACCTGGCAGGCAAAACGTTCGGACTCAGCACGGGCGAAATAATCGGCCCCATAGAACGACGCCGCGTCCGATACAGCGCCGTCATCGCAGCGAAGGATTGCACCGAAGTGCGCAAGCGCGCCGCTCTCATTCGCATGTTCGGTTTTCGTGATGTAAAGATCAAGGTGCAGCGATCGCTCGATCAGAATCTCAGGATTCTTGAGACTGCCCGCAAAGTACTGGGAGGCACGGTCTCCCTGCGCATCGACGCCAACGGCGCCTGGTCCACCGATGAAGCCTTTCGGCAGATCGATCAACTGTCGCCGTTCGGGCTTGCGGCCGTTGAGCAGCCGGTCGGCGCAGATAACATCGAAGGCATGCAACAGATAACCGGCGCCAAAATGCTGCCCGTGGTTGCCGACGAGTCGCTGTGCTCACTGCAAGATGCCGAAATGCTCATTCAGCGCCGCGCAGCCGATGTTTTCAATCTGCGGGTCTCCAAATGCGGAGGACTCATCAATACGCTGCGCATTTACCGCAAAGCCGTCCGCGCCGGCTTGTCCTGCCAGGTAGGAGCCCAGGTCGGCGAAACAGCGATCCTCTCGGCCGCCGGCCGCCACCTCGCCACCAGGTGCCCGTCCATTATCTGGCGCGAGGGGTCATACGGAGTGATGCTGCTCAGACACGACATAGCCTACCCCGGGATGACGATCGGAATCGGCGGCAGAGCACGCGCCATCGAAAGTCCCGGTCTCGGCATCGAACCTGATTTGTCCCGCATTGCCGAATACGTTCGACAAACGACGGAGGTGCATTCATGCGTCCCCGTTTGATCCTTGAGAAAGGTGCCGCACTATGGTGATGACCGCTATCGTCAAGTTGAGTACCCGTTCCGCCGCACGTGAATACGAACGCGCCACCTGGGATCCCGCCGCCATGCAGATCCGCAAACTGCTCGCCATCACAAAGGGCAACAGAAGCACTTATTACGGAAAACGCTACGGATTCGGGTCCGTACGCACGATGTCGGATTACCAGCGGCAGGCGCCGGTCGTCACCTATGAAGACTTAAGACCATATATCGAACGCATGGCCGCCGGCGAAAAGAACATCCTCACCGCCGAACCGCCGCTAATGTTCGCCCGCACCAGCGGAACCACCGGCCAACCAAAGTATATCCCCATCACGGCGACTTGTCGCCGCATTGAACGTCATCATTTCGCGCGAACATGGGTCTATCACGTACTGGCGGTCCACCGCGAAATATACAGCATGAAGGTTGTCTCCCTCGTTTCGCCCGCCGTCGAGGGCTACACCGTCGGCGGCATACCATACGGCTCGGTCTCGGGCAGCCTCTACCAGAGCATGCCCGCAATCGTGCGACGCTACTACGCCGTCCCCTACGAAGCATTCGAGATAGAAGACTATCAGGCAAAGTACTACGCCGTCGCCCGGATGACGCTGGAGCAGAACGTCGCCCTTATCTGCACGGCCAATCCATCCTCAATACTGGTGATGTGCCAGAAGGCCGACGAATTCAGCGAGGACATCATACGCGATATACGAGACGGAACGCTGAACCGCCGCATGCAGATAAGGCCCGCCATACGCACCTGCCTCGAAAAACGCCTGAAGCCCAACAAGACCGTTGCCGACTTCCTCGAAAACGCCCGCCGCCGCCGTCATGGTGTGCTCAAACCCGCCGACTACTGGCCCGGCATGCGACTGATCGGATGCTGGAAAGGCGGCACGGTCGGCCACTACATCAAGAAGTTCCCCCCGTGGTTCGATCCCGACGGCAACCGAAACATCGCCGTCCGCGACTGGGGGTACTTGTCCAGCGAAGCCAGATGCTCCATACCCGTATCCGACGAAGGCAGCGCTGGCATCCTCGCCGTAGCAACCAATTTCTACGAGTTCGTCCCAGCCGAACAGGTCGCCGCCCAACCCGACAACCCTGGGGCATGGACATTCCTGACAGCCGAACAACTGCACGACGGCTGCGAGTACTACATAATACTGACGACCACCGGCGGCCTCTACCGCTACCACATCAACGACGTTGTCCGCGTCGAAGGTTATCACAATCGAACCCCGCTGATAGCATTCGTTCGAAAAGGCGAAGGCATGACAAACATCACCGGTGAAAAGCTCAGTGTCGACCAGATCATCGAGGCCTTCGGCGCCGCCGCCGACAATACCGGCGCCGTCCTGACGCACTTCAAAGCCGAAGCCGACCTGGACGAGAGCAGGTACATCATGCGTGTCGAGTTTCGGGACAACCTGCCCGAAGACCGCGCACGAATGTTCCTCCAGTGCGTCGATGAACGGCTCAAGCGAGTCAACATTGAATACAAAGCCAAACGCAATTCCCTGAGACTGGCCCCCCCCGTGCTGCACGTGATGCGCCGCGGATGGTACGAGCAGACTCAGATGGAACTCGTCGCAAGCGGAGCACGCGCTTTCCAGTCCAAAGCCCAACTGCTCAGCCCGCAAAAACTCCACAGCATCGATATCGAGCCCCAACTCGACCGCGTCATCGAGATATAAGCGAAAGCCCCCCGCCGTCTGTCCCGACAAGTACAATGTCCGGCCGCGGCGGCGATTTCATTCCGTGTCCCAGAAAGAACCCCGGATGCGGCGGCTTGTTGTAGACTACATTCTGCCAGGCAATCGCCAGCCGATACTGCGGATCGTGCATCAGCGTGTAGATGCGGTGCCGCGTCGGTATCGTCGTCGTATAAAGCCGCAGCGACTGCCCATCCGGCGAAGTCACCAGAATCTCCTCGCGCCAGTCGCCGATAAGGTCGCCCATAAGATTCGGTCCGCGACCCCCGCCGCGACCTGCCGCCGCGAAAAGCCGTTCCTCCACGCCTTTCTCCCAGTTCCACTTGCGAACCTCACCCCCCGCCAGCAGCTCCCGCAAAAGGTCCCCATCCCACCATATCGCAAATTCGTTGCTCCGCGGACAAGGCCCGATCTCATGTCCCTTGCTGTCGCGCAAGCCCCCCGGACCGCCCCACGCCTCATAGCCCGGATGCCGCGGGTCAATGTCTGCGGCCATGCCCCGCCCGACGTCCACCCCGGGACTGTGGCTCCAGATGATCTCACCGGTCCGCGCATCCCGCATCGCCGCTCCCGGCGTCCTGAACCGCACCGTACTGCCTTCGTTCTCGTGGATAGTAAA
This sequence comes from Anaerohalosphaeraceae bacterium, assembly GCA_041690555.1. GTDB lineage: Bacteria > Planctomycetota > Phycisphaerae > Sedimentisphaerales > Anaerohalosphaeraceae > JACZKQ01. Next base: position 7,040 of record JAWLHD010000048.1, on the reverse strand, counting down.
CACCTCCAGCCCCGGCCGATCCGGATACATATCGCTTATATGCATAGCGTCGCCATGCCGAAGACCCGTCGAATAAAGCCCCCGACCGTCGTCGTCGACCACCATCGAATGATAAACGATCTCGTCCCTTCCGTCGCCGTCCACGTCCGCCACCGCAAGCGAATGCCCGCCCATCCCCGAATATGGCGAGGCATCCTCAAACGGCGGATAGCTTATCCCCGAATCAAACACCCAGCGGCTCGTCAGTTCCCCGTCCCGCCAGTCCCACGCCGCCAGCACTGTTCGCCCGTACACGCCTCGGCACATCACAACGCTCGGCCGCCTGCCGTCAAGATACGCCACGCACGCCAAAAACCTGTCGCACCGATTGCCGTAATTGTCGTTGCCGCCGTTGCCGCCTATGCCTCCCCACCCGTCAACCGGGTAACGGCTCGGTATATAATCAACGGTCTTCAACGCCGCTCCCGTCCGCCCGTCGAAGATCGTGAAGTACTCCGGCCCGTCGAGAATCCGCCCGTCCCTCCGGTCCCCCGGCCGAAGCGTCCGCCAGTCCTTGTCATTGTCGCCGATAACCCTGCCCGTGCCGTCTATCGTACCATCGGCCGTCTTGCACGCCACCTCCGCCCGACCGTCGCCGTCAAGGTCGTACACCATGAACTGCGTATAGTGCTCTCCCTCCCGAATATTCATCCCCAAATCTATCCGCCACAGGTGCGTGCCGTCCATCTTATAGGCATCAAGAATCGGTGTCCCGGTTACACCCGGATGAGAATTATCCTTTGCCCCGGAAGTCTGGTGCAGCACGATCTCGTACTCGCCGTCCCCATCCAGATCACCCACCGAAGCATCCCCAGGCCGATACCCTCTGATCGGCTTGATGGGGATCTCCAGATATCCCTTCTCCCACACCCTCACCGCCTTTGACGCCGCCAGTTCCTTACCGTCCATGATCGGCCGAACGAAATACCGCACATCGCCCGAACCCGTTTTGCGGTCTACGAAATTCGTCGAATCCGCAATCGCCGACTGGTTGACCAGCACCGCCTCACCGCCATCCACGACACGATAGAGGTTGAACCCAACGCCATCCGGCTCGGTTCCGAACAGCCTCCAACCCACGTACACGGCCCCGTCCCCCTGCCGCACCGCAACGACCCCGCGGGTAAGATTCTCCATCTGCCGCTGCCCGGCGACTGTACCCGCCAGAAAGATTGCCAGACCAGCAATACACGTCCGACTTGCGCTTGACAATGCACCCAACCCAAACTCCCTCAGCTCTCCCTGACAATCACCCATGCCATTACTGATCGCGGACCATCCGGATTGATTCTAATCGCCTTGCGTAATTGACGAGAACGCAGTATTAAAGCAGCTCACAGAAACCATCCCGGCCTGCCGCAAAACGCCGCACCCGTATCCACGCTCCCGTTGAGTTCAGCGCCTACCGCCCGGGAGCGGGCTCGCCCGCCGTCCAGTTGGCCCAATCGTTTGTGTAAAGCTCGCGCGGATCGCTGCTGCCGGGATGCCTGTGCTGCAGGCTGGCGCCCATTCCGTCGGCGTCGGCAGGCCAGGGGTCCTTGTCGCCGTATTCAACTGAGTCGACGCGAATATAATACCTTTCACTGCCCCATTCCTTGTCGCCAGGTCTTGACAGCGTAACGCGTTCGCCGCTGTTGTCAAGCTTCGTATCGTTGGCGAACGGACCCAATACCTGCACGCCTGACGGCAGAGTCGCGCCATAGCGGCCGTTGAAAGCCGCCGGATCCTGGGCTATGATCAGGTATTCATAAGGCGGAATCGAAACTCCCGCCGGAAACTCGTATGTTATCCCCCTGGTGAAGCGCCAGGGAACGGTCGCCCAGGCCAAAAGCGGATTCTCACCGCTGCTGAGTTCCTCGCTGACCACGTCCTCCAACATTACGGTCTGGCCCGTTATATTTCGCACTTCGAGGAACTCGCCGCCATCGGTTGCATGTCCCGGCGCAACCGTCGGGTTATACATAATCTCCGTGATAATCACCGGACCTACCAGGGGATCGCTGTTAGGAGCGCCCGGCGTAGCCGATTGCATAGGCACAAAGTCGTATCCGCCGCTTAGACTCTCCTTTGCGTAGCGTCCGAAAGTTACGCCCGTCGCCGACGCGCCGAAATCCTCCACCGCCACATAGCCCGTCAGTACGCCGTTGACGCCGCTCTGCAAATGCACCAGTTCGCCCCCCTCGCTGAGTGCGAACGTCCCATGCCGCGTACCCGGACCGCTCGCGGCCGAACCGAAATGCTCGTCTTCCGTAAACACGACGTATCCTCCCGCCCCAATCACCGTATCCTCGGCGATTTCATATTTCATCCTGCTGGCCTCGTCCCCGTCGCGGTCCGACAGAAACCATCCGCCGATACTGACGGGTTCGTCCGTCGTGTTGTGAAGTTCGATCCAGTCAGGTTCGGCATTGTGCGAGTGCGCCAGCACCTCGCTGATGACAACCGAACCCGGCGCCGGCCCCGCATCGTCCGCACCCGGCGTACCGTCCTTGTAAGTGCTTGCCCGCCATGTCCCCTTGACGCCCCAATCCTTGTGCGAGGTCCCGAACACGTCCACAACCGTCAGCGAAAAGCCGTCGCCGTCGGTGATCCTGTACCAGGCGTCATTGTAGGCAAATTCAAGGATCGTGCTGCTGGTCGCGTCCTCCAGTTTGATCGTCTCGCCGCTGTTCGACAGCCGCCCTTCATAAGGCCCGAACACCGGCACGCCGTCGTCTATGCTGTATCGCGACGCAAACGCGTCATGATTCTTGATCAGAAGCGCACGCGCCCCGCCAGCCAGCCACGCGCCCTGCGGAAACTCAAAGTAGATGCCTTCAGTAAAGCGAATGCCGCCGAGATCCAGATTTGAATCCCCGATATTGATAAGCTCAACGAACTCGTACTCCTCCTTGTTGTATTCCTCCCCTTCAGCCGGCCGGGGATGGTACATTAGCTCGCTGATGCGCAGATACCGCTGCGCATCGCTCGGATTGCCTTCATAGAACACCGAATCGACCAGTCGGCCGTCCGCGTCGTAAAGCTCAACCGTTTCACCCCAGTTGGAGAGATGACCCTTGTAGTTGCCCTGTACCAGCCGCTGCTCACCGCCCTTCGGGCTGACGGTGCGCTCCCGGAACGCCGACGCATTGGCCGCCGCGTATAAGGCCCCTCCCGCGGGAATCACCGTGCCGGGCGAGAACGTATGCCTTACTGCATTGGCAAGACGCCACCCTGAAATGTCCACCGCATAACCCGCCGGATTGATCAGTTCGATGTACTCATGGTCCTGGTTGCCGCTTGCCGGATTATACTCGATAGTCCCTATGGATATAACGGCATCGAGCGGCTGCGCATCAGGAATGCCGGCATTGTCGGGATAGCTCGGATTGTGAATGCTGTGATTCACAAAAAAGTGATTGCGGCGAACCGAAAGGTACTGCGTCTTGATATTGTTCGCATGGGTCGCAATCGTACCGCCCAACTCGTTGTACAACATGGCGGCAAGCTCATCGATCCGCCGTTCATAATACCGTTCCCCCACAGGCGTCGTCGACGGCTGCAGGACGTCATCCATCAGCGTACGCAGCCGCCGAAGGTACATCTGCCGCGTCGTTGGATGCCGCGTGATAGCATCAAAAAGACGATTCCACTGGTGGTCGA
>JAWLHD010000048.1:0-3349 GCA_041690555.1 Anaerohalosphaeraceae bacterium | reverse complement strand
GTCTCCATAGAATGGATGGCTTGGAGACCGCAGCGGATCATGCGGCCAGTCCTGGTCGGCAATGATGCCGCCAATGCCATTGTTAATACCGAACGTAAGATCCTTGTCCCACGGCAGGAACATCCACTCTTTCGTACCCTCGGTATCGCGATAAAGAAAATAGTTCTTGTGCGTGTGATCATTCTCGTGGATGAGCACCGAAGAAGTCATGTAGTTGATCACCGCCGGTATATTGATGTTGTCAAACAGGTACTCCGCCCACGCCGGATTCGACGCCCTTATCCCGTCGACCAGCGCCTCAAGATCGCTCAGGTCCTCCCATCGCCTGCTGATCTTCCGGGGCGGCTGTTCCCCGCTGATCCTGCTCAGATCGCTGTACACCTTGTAAAGCGCCCCGCGCTTGTCCAGTCCCGCACGCTCGATCAAATGCGTGTCCGGCTGCTCCACAAAAATCCTCACCGCATGAAAGCTGCCGTTCCTGCGGACATGCAGCGGAAAACTTATGCTCGCCGTCAGACCGGCCTTTGCGTAAGTATCCCACCCCAAAGGCTGGCGGATATATGACGGGTCCGCCCCCTGCTCGTTCAGGTTGATCTCGTCGACCCGCACAAGCCCCGGCGCGAACCTGAAGTAATGCCCGTTGTTGAAATCGAACTTTCGCCCATGCGTCGTATTGCCGCCGCGAAGCCGCACAAAAACATTGTCGTAGAACTCGCCGAGAAAATATACCGACGCCCGCGTACCGACGCGCGTCCCCTCCGAAGACGTGTTCTGAACGAAATACTCGAACACCTGCAGATTGGTGTTCACGAAGGGATTCGACGCTACCGTACCGAAGTACTCGGGCGAGTTCTCCGGATCAAGAAACATGGGCTCGCGGGTCCGAACGCCTGCCTCGTCGTCCGCGGTTACATACCATCGTATCATCTGACCATGCCCGAACGCCGCCTGCGGAATAACAGCCGAGAACACCCCGTCGTCTGCGACCGCGTCCGCTCCCGTACCGTCGTCGGTCATCTCTATGTCGGTCTCTTGGCCAAAACCGATCCGATAACGCAGTCGAACCTGCTCGATGGCATTGTATGTCGGCGCGACCTGAGCCGTAATCACCAGGTCATCGCTGGCGCCGGGCCTTGGCGGGTTCTTCGTCACCTCGCGAACCGACGGCCCCAAAGCCGCAAGGCCGCCGCGATTCTCCTCTCCCGGTGACGGAGCATGAAAGAATCCCTCTGCCGCTATCCGCATACCAACCCCGGCGTCCCGCTGCACCGTCAGCCACGGACTTATGAGCAGATCTGAACTGTTGACACCGTAGTTCAGCCCGTGGATCGCAAGAACATTGGCCCCAACGCGCAAATTGCCCAGCGCCTCTTCGGGCAGAGCGAAGCTTACGTAATTCACCGCCTCGGTGTCGTCGTGCCTGAAAGTGGCTCCCGAATCCCATGTCGCGTCCGACGGGGTGTTGATCGCCAGAACCGGCAGTCCGCCGTTGATGTATGCAATAAAGCCGTCATCGTATCGCATCCTCAGCGTCAGGCCCTGCACATTCGTCAGATCGTCAATCACAAAGGGTACGCGGATGTAGACCGACTCATTCCGCCCGTACATCTCCGAAACATCAAGCCCCACCAGCGATCCGTAGTCATACCCCACGCCCGTATGCCCGCTCTTCCACCCCGAATGGTCAAACCCGGGTTCAGTCCATGACTGCCCCAAAGAACCGTCCTCAGGCACAAGTGCATAGGCCGCTGCTCCCTCCCTGACCAGATCCAGAGTAATCGACGAAACACCCTCAGGCGCCGTCAAACCGTAAGAAATCCCCGCAAACTGAGGCGGATATTCATACGAATGAACCACCGTCTTGCCGTCCGGTTTCACCAGTGCCACGTAGCCCGCGCTGCTGGTCAGGGCGAAATTTGTGTGCAGCTCCCCTGCCGGATCCCGGCGGTCCTTTCCGGATGCAAACACCACCAGAAACGCCTGCGGCTCTAACAATACCTCCGGAATCTCCCATCGCGTCAGGTTATCCGGGTCGTCCGTGAGGTACCATCCCTCCAGCGACACCGCCTCCTTCGAAACGTTCACCAACTCCATCCAGTCAGACGACTGCCCATCCTCGTCCAGCAGTTCACCTTCTTCCAGCGGAGGCTTGCTGTTGTTGACCGCCATGAACTCATTGATCAGCACTGAAGGTCCCTCGGCGCCCCAGTTCTCTGCAAGCACCGCATAATCCCCAAAGTCAACCCCACCCACGCCGTCCACGTCGCCTGCCCCAATACCCCCCTCATCAAGCCATCGGCTGGCAAAAATGCACAAATCCCTGAAATCGACACCGCAATCACCGTTCAGATCACCTGCCGGGCACATCGATTCCATGACTGCTATGCGCACAGTATCCTCAGCTTCGAGCTCCGGCTCATTTGGATCGGCCGCCCAAAGCCTCAGCGTGTAAGCCCCCGCAATAGCCGGCAACCTCACAACCGGATCCTCTCGGAAAGCGTCCGGATCAAACACAATGTCCCCCGCATCCACACCCGCCGGCACGCTCACCACCGACCACGCCCTCGGCGCCGGCGCCGAACTGCTGCCATAATAAGACACCCGACCGTCAAGCTGAACCGTCGTATAAGGCAGAACTACAATAAGATCGTCCCCCGCATCCACGTCCGGCGGCCAGCCCCCCGGCGGCCCGCCCAGCAATTCCACCTCCGCAACCTGCATGCTGTTGGCGCTCGACGGAGACCTGATCGCGGTAATAAGCACCTGGTAATGATCGTAAGGAGTCCCGTTGGCAAATCGGATCGGCGTCGCATTCATGGTATATCGCGGCCACGCAACAGCCTGCTTGAAATCAGTAATCTCTCCGCTCGCAATAACACCATATGGACCATCAATGCCGCTATTTGACCCCGACAATTCAAAAGCCACGGGGTCGCGTTCCGGCGCATCATTCGCCGTAGTAAATGTCAACCCCACAACAACCATGCCCCGCTTCGACGGTGTAACACGAAATCCCGTCGATTGTGTTTTACCACGGAAATTCAAGTACTTTGTGGCCACATTGTCGTCAATCGCAAGCGGCGGCGACTCATTCCCCGGCCAATCCCCATCGCTCGGCACACCAACCACCGTGTCCCCCGGCGACGTAATGTCGCTTACCGGCACGTCCCCGAACATCGCCGCCCCAACCAAAACCGGACAGAGCGCACCAAAGCCCCCGCCATAAGCCACCGCACCCGCGGAAACAAACACGACAAGAAATACTAGCATTCGATGAAGCATCACCCACCTGACCATCAAAGGACATCACCCCGTCACCACCAACAAGGCTTTCCCACACAGTATACCC
>JAWLHD010000047.1:0-14175 GCA_041690555.1 Anaerohalosphaeraceae bacterium | reverse complement strand
CTGTGAGTGCCTTGCGAAGCGCCTCCTCTCCTGACATTGCCGCGTCCGTTTGATAACCATTCTTGGTAAGGTTATACCGAACAAGCTCCAGTACATCCTCCTCGTCTTCCACTACAAGTATCTTCTCTCCGGCCAAAACTTGCCCCTTTCTTTTTCAGATACAGTACGACATCCATATTAGCATGAGGTTAGCAGAATGTTAATAGCTTATACAAACCTTCTGTAACTTTGGTGATTTATCGATTGGACTTGACCTGATAGTCCAAGCTGCATCAGACGATAAGGAACCTCTATTCCGCTTGACACCCGCCGCAAAAAAGACGATAATAACTTTTAGTGCGTGTGTTCTGCACTCGCCAGTGTGAAGGACGATATCGAAATGACCACCGCTAAACATATCGCCTTGTGTTTGGGCATCATCGCCTATGGACTGACCGCCATCTCGGCACCTGCCGACGCTGTCCTGTGCCTCGGCCCAAACGGGCACGTCGCGATCGAATCGCCGCACTCCGGATGCTGCACACATGAAGCTGGCAATATCTTCCCCGTATTAAAACCCGCCCCCATGGCCGTCGCTGCTCCCACTTGCTGCATCGATATACCGCTGCCGGCAGGCAAACGCGAGCCATGCACGGCAGGTTTTCACAAGGCCGTCAACCTCCAAAACAACTGCCATCTCCCTTGTGCACACTCCTTGCACATTACCGCCGTACTCCCAATTGCTGACGCAATGGCACACGCTCCACACGCCCCGGATCCGCCCACAGCGACCATCATCCTCCTGATCTGACCGATATTTCCTCTTCGAGCGTATACAGGCTCAGTCCCCGTGCCGATGCATATAGGGGCTTCCTGTCCGGCTGTAGATACGCATTGATCATGGAAATACGACGGATGACAAGCAAAGTAATCTTATTGTTCTGCACAGCGGCCGCATTCTGTCTCTGCGGCTGCTCAGGACCCGCGGAACCGGCATCCACACGCATCGCAGTCGTGACGCCCGAGAGCCGGACTCCTCCAGGCGTCTCTCCACTGTACACTGCGACCGTAAGTTCCGATACGATTATCGAGCCCGTTGGCGACTTGACGCTTCAAACAGCCCTGGCTCTGGCCCTGCTTCACAACCCGCAACTAAAGTCCTCCGCCCTCGACATCCGCATTGCAGAGGCCGATCGCCTGCAGGCCTCACTCCCGCCCAACCCCGAGCTGGAGTTCGAGGCCGAAGAGGTCGGCGCAGGCTCGCGCGCCGCTCTGCGCCCGGGCGACACTATCATCGCCCTCAGCCAGCTCGTCGAATTGGGCGGCAAACGCCAGAAACGCACAACGGTCGGGAACCTGGAAACGCAACTGGCAGCTATGGATTATGAAGCCAGACGCCTCGACGTACTCAGCGAAGTCCATACAAGGTTCGTCGATCTGCTTGCGGCCCAGCGACAGCTTGAGCTCATGACTCGTCTCGAACACCTTGCCGGTGAGGCCCTCGAAATCGTCGAAGCACAAGTAGAGGGAGGCAGGGACTCGCACCTTGAGACAAAACGGGCGAAAATCCAGGTGTCCGAGGTCAGAATGCAGCGAATTGCAGCCGAACGCGACCTCGATGTCGCCCGCAAAACGCTCGCCGCGCTATGGTCCGCAGACGAGCCCCAATTCGACAAGGCCGCCGGCAACCTCGACGCAACTCACCGGATTGCCCCGCTTGAGACTCTGCGCACGCGAATGGACAACAACCCAGACCTCGCCCGGTGGTCCGTCGAGATGGAACAGCGCCGAGCCGCAATCGCTCTTGAGAAAGCAAGGGCAATACCCGACGTAACACTGGGCGGCGGCATACAGTTCCTCGACGAGAACAGTCAAACCGCCGCGGTCTTCGGCGCAAGAGTCGCCCTGCCCCTTTTCGACGCAAACCAGGGCGGCCGCCGTGCCGCGGCGCATCGTCTGGCACGCGCAAATCTCGATGCTGAAGCTGCCAGGATAACTATCGCCACCGGACTCGCCAAGGCTCATCGCGATAGTGCAAACGCCCTGACCCGTGTCGAGGAACTAAAACACTGCGTACTGCAGAACGCACAGGAAGTGTTCGAAGCAGTCGAACAAGGATATCGGTCCGGCAAATTCGCCTATATCGATCTTCTCGATTCACAGCGAACGCTCTTCGAAGTGCAGCTTCAGTACGTCGCCGCCCTTACAGACTACCACAAGGCTCGCGCCGAACTGGAGCGCCTCATCGGCGGCCCGGCCACCGACGACCAAATACAAACTAATGAGAACTGATCCGGCCCTTCACCCATATTGAACGGGCAGGACCACCAGCCCGGCAACAAAAAGGCAAACGCCTGATAACGTGTGATGGAACCTGACACAAAAGGACATAGAAATGAAAAGCAAGACAATACATGCAATATCGGCGGCCCTCGTGTTCGTCGTGTTCGGCATCGCCTCGCTATGGGCTACCGGCAACCTGAATATCGGCTCTACCGCTTGGCGTCACACCCATGACGATTGCGGCGCATGCCCCGGCGAACATCACCATGCCGGCCATACCCAGGGCCTGCACGGCGCCGACTGCCCGTCCGGTGAAAATCCCGACGCCTGCGGCGATCACACCCGGCACAATCACCCCATCAGCGACAATCCGACCGATCTCGACACCATAATGACAATGAATTGTGAACACCGGCTAATCGTCGATTGTGATGACTGCCGTTACGAAGTCGGACTGGTTAAGATAGGCCCGCAGGTAGGTTCTGCCCTCCTCGAAACTGAAACCGTCTCAAAAAGGAATATGGCCGGGCTGCTCAGGCTCACCGGCCGCATAGAACTGGACCAGACACGCACCTTTGAGGTCGCCCCCGCGGCGGCAGGCAGGATCGTCACGGTTGAAAAGCTTCTCGGCCAAAAAGTCAAAGCCGGCGATGTGCTCGCAGTGATCCAGTCCGCCGAACTGGGCCAAGCCAAGGCCGACTGGCTTGAGGCAAAGGCTGCCCTCCAGCTTGCACAGTCAACCTTCGATCGCGAGAAACAGCTCTATGAAAAGCAGATTGCAAGCCTCGCCGATTTCCTCACGGCCCAAAACGAGTTAAGCCGCTCCGACGCCGCGCTCGCCGCCGCCGAAAAGAAACTCGATCTCTTCGGCCTCGATGCCGACCGGATCGCCGCAATCGAAGACGACAAAACTAACGGCCGATTCGCTCAACTCCTCCTCCGTGCCCCCGCCGACGGCATAATCATTGAACAGAACCTCGTCGCAGGAAAGCTCGTTGACAACACGCAGACTCTTTACACTATAACCGACCTCTCGAATCTTTGGGTCTGGTGCGATCTTTACGAAAGAGACCTGCCCCGAATTCACGAAGGCCTCGGCGCAGGCGAAGACATCAAAGCATCAATCCGCGTCGCCGCCTTCCCGAACGAAGTCTTTGAAGGCACGCTCGACCTCGTCGAAAGTCGACTGAACCCCGCCACTCGCACTATAAGAGTCCGCCTCAGCTTAGCCAATCCCGATGGCATGTTGAAGCTCGGCATGTTTGTCGAAGCCCGCATCGCCGAAAACCGCGGCCAACTCGCAGTCGCCGTTCCCAAAGCCGCCGTCATGAGCGATGCCGGCAAGTCGTTTGTCTTCCAGCAGGTAAAGGACGATCTGTGGCTCCGCCGCAACGTCATCACCGGTCGACAATCAGACGGTTACGTCGAGATCCTCGGCGGCCTTTCACCCGATGCACGCGTGGTCGCAAAAGGCGCCTTCATGCTCAAGAGCGACCTACTAAGAGAAAAGATGGGCGCCGGCTGTGCGCACTGAAATAGCGGCACGGACATCTCGCCCCCCCGACGGAGCAAGAGAGAAAAAAATGTTAGACGCAGCCCTGAATTTCATTCTCAAACAGCGCCTCCTGGTGATCCTCTCGGCAGCCATCCTTCTCGCCGCCGGCGTAGTCTCATGGATTCGCCTGCCGATCGATGCGTTTCCGGACGTCACCAACGTGCAGGTCATGATCTTCGCCGACGCGCCCGGCCTCACCCCCGAAGAGGTCGAGCGCCTCGTCACTTTCCCGATCGAAACCCAGATGGGCGGCCTGCCCGGTGTCCGACAGGTCCGCTCTCTCTCCCAATCCGGGCTTAGCCAGGTTGTTGTCGTCTTCGAGGATCGTATCGACACATACTTCGCTCGTCAAGTCGTCTTCGAGCGCCTCGCCGAAGCCCGTGACCGCCTCCCCCAGGGCGTCGCCCCCGAACTCGGCCCCATCTCGACGGGCTTGGGCGAAATCTACCAGTACGCCGTCGAAGCCGGCTTCTATTGCCCGCAACACAAAAGCCAGTGGTCGCCCTCCCACGGCCTCTGCCCTCAATGTCAAGCCCCTCTGACCCACAGCGACCTTGATCTCATGGAACTCCGCACCATACAGGACTGGCTCATCGCTCCGCAGCTCCGCCGTCTTCCCGGCGTCAACGAGGTCAACAGCCTCGGTGGTTTTGTCAAGCAGTACCACGTCATATGTGATCCAGACGCACTCCTGAATCTCGATGTTTCAATTCGTGACGTTTTCGAGGCCCTCCAGGCCAACAATGCAAACGTCGGCGCAGGCTTCATAGTGAAGGATTGGGAGCAGGTCAACGTTGTATCAAAAGGTCTGCTCGCCGATATCGAGGATATCGAAAGCATCGTCCTCAAGACCGTCGACGGCACCCCCGTCTGCCTAAGGGACGTCGCCGAAGTACGCATCGCCCCGCAGCTCCGCTACGGCGCCGCCGGCCGAGACGGACACGGTGAAACAGTCCTCGGCATGGCAATCATGTTGAAAGGCGAAAACTCCAAAACCGTCGTAGACCGCGTCAAGGCCGAAATCCCCGAAATCCAGAAGACCCTTCCGTCCGGCGTCAGGATCGACCCCTTCTACGACCGGACCGACCTGATTCAGGCCTGCATCCACACCGTTTCAAACGCCCTCTTCCAGGGCGCCGTCTTCATCGTCATCATCCTTTTCCTGCTGCTCTGGGATCTCCGCGCCGCCCTCACCGTCGCGCTCTCCCTGCCGCTCACCGCCGCCGCAACCTTCCTCCTCATGGATCTAAGCGATGTATCCGCCAATCTCATGAGCCTTGGCGGCCTCGTAATTGCCGTCGGCCTCGTCGTCGATGCAGCCATTATTGTCACCGAAAACATCGTCCGCCACATGGGCGAAGAATCACTCGCCTCCCGTACACGACTGCACGTTGCCCATGACGCCGTACGCCAGGTCGCCCGACCGGTCATCTTCTCCGTTTTCATCATCATCGTAGTCTTCGTGCCCCTCTTCACTCTCGAATCGCTCGAAGGCAAAATGTTCCGCCCGCTGGCTCTCACCATCTGCTTCGCCCTGCTCAGTTCGCTCGCCGTCTCTCTGACAATCGTCCCCGTGCTCGCCGGCATGGTAAGTCGACGCGCCCGTCGCCAGGTCCGCGAAAACCCCCTCCTCCGCTTCTTCCACGCCATCCACGTACCAGTCCTCAAAATCGCCCTCAAAGGCCGCTGGATAACCGTCGCCCTTGCCGCCGCACTCATGGTCGCCGGCGCATCCATGTTCACTCGACTCGGCGCCGAGTTCCTCCCCGACCTCGACGAAGCCGCAATCGCCGTTAACATCGTCCGTCTCCCCACTGCCGGCCTCGACGGCTCCGTCGCACAAACTGCCCGCATCGAACGCCGTCTGCTCGATACCTTTCCTGACGAAATAATAACCGTTGTCTCCAAGACCGGCCGAGCCGAAATCTCCGAAGATCCCATGGGGCCCGAACAGACCGACCTCATCATCCCGCTGCATCCACGCAAGCAATGGACTAAGGCTCGCACCACTGAACAACTCGTCGCCCTCATTGAAAAAGAGCTCAAGGCCTTCCCGGGTATTCGCCCCGCCTTCTCCCAGCCCATCGCACTCCGCGTAAACGAACTGATCAGCGGAATCAAATCTGACATTGCTGTCAGCGTCTTCGGCGAAGATATCCACTCCCTTATTTCAACCGCCGAACAAATCGCCCCCATCCTCCGCGGCATCGACGGCGCAGCCGACGTTTCAATCGAACAGGTCTCCGGCTTCTCTCGAATCGACGCAACGCTGGACCGTGCCGCCATGGCCCGCCACGGCATCAGCGTCGACACCGTTAACGAACTCGTCCAGGTCGCCGTCGGCGGAAAAACCGCAACCGTCCTCTACGAAGGCCAGCGCCCCCGCGACGTCGTACTGCGCCTGCCCGCCGATTACCGCCGTGACATTGCCGATCTCCAAAACCTGCTCGTTCCTTCGCCCGCCGGCTACAGCGTCCCGCTGGCCGAACTTGCCGACATCCGCCAGGTTGAAGCCTTCGCCAGGATCAACCGCCAGGATTCCCAGCGGCGCATCCTCGTCGAGTGCAATGTCCGCGGCCGGGACATCGGCTCATTTATAGCCGAGGCACAGGCCAGAATCGCCCCCATTGAAGACACCCTCCCCGAAGGTTCTCGCCTCGTCTGGGGCGGCGAATTTGAAAACCAGCAGCGAGCAATGCGCCGCCTCGCCCTCGTCGTACCCGTTGCCCTAATGCTCATCTTCGTCATGCTCACCACCGCACTCTCCTCCGTAAAGAGCGCGGCATTGATTATGGTCAACCTCCCCTTCGCCGTTCTCGGCGGTATCGCCGCGATGTACCTGCTCGACATAAACCTGAGTGTCGCGGCCGCAATCGGTTTCATCGCCGTCCTCGGCGTAGCCGTCGAGGACGCACTCGTACTCATAAGCTTCTCGGACCAGCTCCGCAACGCCGGCATGAACCCCACGGAAGCCATCCTCGAAGCCTGCCGCCTGCGCATCCGTCCACTCGTCATGACCACCATGACCACCCTCCTCGGCCTCCTGCCCATGATATACGCCTCAGGCCCCGGCTCCGAGATTCAGAAACCTCTCATCGCCGTAATATTCGGCGGTTTGATTAGCTCGCTCCTGCTTGAACTTATCGTATTGCCGGTCCTGTACGTCATCGCAAACACCGGCCGATCCCGCCCATAACCCGCAGAACCAAAAATATCCCTGCACTCGCCGATTCCCGCCCCATTTCCCGTTGACATGCTCGTCTCGCACACTTATATTTAGCGTTCTTTTATTCTTCCATGGCTTGTGTACAGCCGAAAACGATTAACGGGCAGTAAGGAGAAACACTAATGACACAGAAGCGGGTCTATTTCTTTGGAAACGGCCAGGCTGAAGGTAACGCCGGAATGAAGGAACTCCTCGGCGGCAAGGGAGCAAACCTTGCCGAAATGACCAACCTGGGAGTGCCTGTACCGCCGGGATTCACTATCGCAACCAGCGTCTGCGGCGAATACTACGCAAACGATGGCAAGTGGCCCGAAGGCCTCGAAGCCGAGGTAAATGAGCACATAGCCAGGCTCGAAGCCGCGATGGATGCCAAACTCGGCGACCACAATCGCCCGCTGCTCGTCAGTGTTCGCAGCGGCGCCGCCGTTTCGATGCCCGGAATGATGGACACGGTCCTCAATCTCGGCCTCAACGACGACGTAGTCGCCGGAATCATCGAACGAACCGGCAACGCACGTTTTGCATGGGACATCTATCGCCGCTTCATCGATATGTTCGGCGACGTTGTGATGGGTTGCGATCATGAGCACTTCGAACACGTGCTCGACAGCGCCAAGAAAGCCGCCGGCGTCAATCTCGACAACGAACTGACCGGCGATCAGCTTGCCGAAGTCGTCGACAAATACAAAGCCGTCTACAAAAAGCACGTTGGAGAACTCTTCCCCCAGAGCGGTCGCGAGCAGCTCACCCACGCCATCGATGCCGTCTTCGGCTCGTGGAACAGCGCCCGCGCAGTCAAGTACCGCCAGCTCAACGAGATCACCGGTCTTCTCGGCACCGCCGTAAACGTCCAGGCGATGGTCTTCGGCAACATGGGCGACGACTGCGGCACAGGTGTCTGTTTCACACGAAACCCCTCGACCGGCAAGAAGGAGTTCTACGGCGAGTTCCTCATGAACGCACAGGGCGAAGACGTCGTTGCCGGCATTCGCACTCCGCTTGAGCTCACCGGCCTTAAAAAGATCATGCCCCACGCCTACCAGGAACTCACCGACATCATGACCCGCCTCGACACGCACTATCGCGATATGCAGGACATGGAGTTCACCATTCAGGAAAGCAAACTCTACATCCTCCAGACGCGAAACGGCAAACGAACCGCCGAGGCCGCCGTAAAGGTAGCAGTCGATATGGTTAAGGAAGGCCTCATCACCGAAGCCGAGGCCATCACACGAGTCACCCCCGCCCAGGTCGACCGCCTGCTCCACCCGCACTTCGACACAAAGGCCACCCGCAAGGTCATCGCATCCGGCCTGCCGGCTTCGCCCGGCGCCGCGGTCGGACAGGTCGTCTTCAACGCCGAAACCGCCGAGGCATGGCGCGACAAAAAGAAGAAAGTCATCCTCTGCCGCATCGAGACCAGCCCCGAAGACATCGGCGGCATGGACGCCGCACAGGGCATTCTCACCGCACGCGGCGGAATGACCTCCCACGCCGCGGTCGTCGCCAGAGGCATGGGCAAATGCTGCGTCGCAGGCGTCGGCGAAATCCACATCGACTACAAGGCCAGGAAGTTCACCGTCGGCAAGATCACCGTAAAGGAAGGCGACTGGATCAGCCTCGACGGCACCGCCGGCCAGGTCATACTCGGACAGGTCCCAACCGTCGAGCCAAAGCTCAGCGGCGACTTCGGCAAGTTCATGAAGTTCTGCGATGATGTCCGAACGCTCGGCATTCGAACCAACGCCGACACACTTGCTGACGCCGCGCGTGCTCGTGATTTCGGCGCAGAGGGCATCGGCCTCTGCAGAACCGAGCACATGTTCTTCGAAGGCGACCGCATCTGGGCGGTTCGCGAAATGATCCTCGCCGCCGAAGACTATGCCGTCATGCTCGAAAAAATCGCCGCCGCCCAGGACAAGAAGGAACAGGCCGCGATCGCAAAGGAATATGCCCCCGCCAAAAAGCAGTTCGAAGGCGCACTCAAGAAGCTCCTGCCCTACCAGCGCAAGGACTTCGTCGGCATCTTCAAGGCCATGGCCGGCCTGCCCGTCACTATCCGACTCCTCGATCCACCGCTGCATGAGTTCCTGCCGCAGGACGCCAAGAGCCAGACCGAAATGGCAAAACGCCTTGACGTAACGCCCAAGCGCGTCAAGCAGGAAGTGGAAAACCTCCACGAGTTCAACCCCATGCTCGGCCATCGAGGATGCCGGCTTGCCGTAACCTACCCGGCAATCTATCGAATGCAGGCCCGCGCAATCATCGAGGCCGCCATCGCCGTTAAGAAGGAACGCAAGGTGGTCAAGCCCGAGATCATGATCCCACTCGTCGGCGAGATCAAGGAATTGCAGTTCGTCAAGAAGGAGATACTCGAAGAGATCGAACAGGTCTTCGCCGACAAGAAAACCAGTATCGATTTCATGGTCGGCACCATGATTGAGGTCCCGCGGGCCGCACTCACCGCCGACGAGATCGCCGCCGATGCCGAGTTCTTTAGCTTCGGCACCAACGACCTCACCCAGATGACGATGGGCTTCTCACGCGATGACGCCGGCAAGTTCCTCGGCGACTACGTCCTCCACGGCATCTATGAGAAGGACCCCTTCCAGTCGCTCGATCAGGTGGGCGTCGGCAAGCTCGTCAAGATGGGTATCGAACTCGGCCGAAGCGTCCGACCAGACCTCAAGATCGGCATCTGCGGAGAACACGGCGGAGACCCGGCAAGCATAGGCTTCTGCCACAAGGTCGGCATGAACTACGTCTCGTGCTCGCCCTTCCGGGTCCCCATAGCAAGACTCGCCGCAGCACAGGCAACAATGAAGGACGTAAAGGACGCAACACTGTAATAAGCGGCAAAGTCTCCCACTAATCGAAGGTGCGCCGGGCCTAACCCGGTGCACCTTTTTTCTTGCACCGTGGCACGGGCATCCTGCCCGTGCAAAGCCAACCCGCGAACCGATAGCCAGACCCCGCGACACGAACTTCAAAGCCCCGAAAGGGTAATAGATGGCACCCAAACAGCCAGCCCCCCGCAACAAGCACCACCCCGCAAACTTCCCCCCCTTTTCTATTGACCTCCCCTCATGAAGGGATTATCGTTTAGAACAGAATATCCCATTTGGATAGCTGACTCATGATCAACATAGAGACATTCAAACCGGAAGTCGAAAAAATCTGTCGCCCCCTGCCCGTCAAGCGAATGGGCCTCTTCGGCTTTGCAGTAGGAGAAGGTTTTTCCGCCGGCAGCGACGTCGATGTCATAGTAGTGTTTGACTCGGATGAAAACATCGATCTTTTCGACAATTACTTCAACCTGAAAGAACGATTGGAGGACCTCTTTAAACGAGAAGTCGATTTGCTGGTCGACAAGGAATTCCGAAATCCCGTCTTGAAAGAATCGATCGGCAGGACAAGGGTCATCGTCTATGAACGCTGAAACACGAAGAACTCGTCCGCCAAATCGAAGAGCTGCTAAGCGATTGAGCAGCAAGCGAGTTGAATCGCCAGTCGAGCAAATAAATCCTTGGTACATCGTCCCTGCGGAAACGGGAACCGCCAAATGGAACAGACGCAAGACTCAAAACACGTAAAAAAACCTGTCAGCCTGCTTGCAATCTTCGCCTTCTCTTCAGGCATGGCCGGCATCGCATGCATCGTTTGGGCTTTCATTGCTTCTGAAACTTTTCAAATGGAGTTGGCGTTCTCCTTCATCGTAGTGTCGGCACTCTTCGCCGTCTTCGCATCCATAAGAATCCGCAAGAGCGCCCGCCGCCCGCGCGGCATGGCACTCGTATACGCCATCCTACCCCTTGTCATCCTCTTCTTATTCAGTATTATCAGTAACAGGCCTTATACTCATCCCCTGCATATTATATGCAAGTCCCACATGAGGGCAATCGGCATTGTCTTCCAGCTTTACGCAGAAGAAAACGACAGCCGGCTCCCCACCGCTTCCTCATGGTGCGACCTGATCTCCCCTTACATTGACAGCGAAAGCTGGTACCAATGCCCGAGCGATCGCAACGCCCGCTGCAGCTACGCCCTCAACAAAAACCTCCCCGCCAAACTCAAAGAAACGCCGCCCGACATGGTCGTCCTCTTCGAATCGCCTCCCGGCTGGAATCAAACCGGGAGCTACGAAACCGCCGTCCCCGACCGACACAAAAAGGGTTCCAACATCCTCTTCGCGAACGGCCGAGTGGAACTCGTTAAACCCGCCGAACTCCCCAGCCTCCAATGGACACCCGCCGAAGCCGCGCCCTAACCGTCTTAGCCCCCCTCGCCTAAGCCGCCCCAGTCATCCCCGCCGCGCCGCCTTCCGCTTCGCCTTCTTCCGCCCCTTAGCCCTCACAAAAACCCGTGGCTCTCCCAACTCATGCTGCCCGCAAAAATCAGTCTCCCCAACCCGCGGCCACTTATCCCGCCCACGACAGTCGTCATCCCAAACCGGCGGCATGTACCGACACTCCCCAACTCCATTCTTCTTGCCCAAATCAACAAAAAACCGACAACTCCCGCAAACCCGCCCATCTTCAATCGCTGCCTTCGCCACTTCCGCTTCCTTTCAGTAATCAATGACTTGGCCCGTAATACCCCGCATCATCCGCCCGCAATCGGCGGAAGAAAATCTTAACAGGATTAATAAAATGAACCAGCCCTGCCACAGGCGCCGCAAAAACAAGCGGCAGCACCACCGCCAGCGGCCAATTCTACATTGCCCGCCCACTTCGCACAACTGCATAACTCCTGCATACCGAAAGTCGCAAATGCCCAAAAGATTTGCCTTTTCACCCCGAAAAATGGAAAATGGCGCCAAGCCCTGCCGGGCCGCTGAAACAAAACGATCAATTGAATTGAGGACCGCCATGACAACGACACATGCCCTCGCCGTCATCCTCGCTGGTGCCTATTGCACCCAGGCTGCCGCAAGCCGCGATTCCACCACGACCATCAACCGCCGCGACCTCGTCACCCGTCACAACATAACCTTGACGCGTCCGGACCCGCTCACCCCGCTGTCCGTCGGCAACGGCGAATTCGCCTTCACCGCCGACATAACCGGCCTCCAGACCTTCCCCGATTACCACGAAACCGGCATACCCCTCGGCACTCAGTCCCAATGGGGCTGGCACACCATGCCCAACCCCGACAACCACAAGCTAACGGATATCCTCGAAGAATACACCGTCGCCGACCGCAAAGTCCCCTACGCCGCAGACGGCCGCACCGGCCCATACTCCTCCGCCGGCAATTGGCTCCGCGCCAACCCGCACCGACTCCACCTCGGCCGAATCGGACTGACATTCGGAGAGCCGTACTACCGCCCCCGGCTTGTTGATCTGACCTCGCCCGCCCAGCCTCTCTACCTCTGGACTGGCCTGCTGACCAGCCCGTTTGACCTCGACCGCCGCACCACCATCGAAGACATCCTCAATCCCGTCCAGACCCTCGACCTCTGGACCGGTCTGCTGACAAGCCGCTTCACTATTCGCGGTGTCTCCGTAATGGTTGAAACCGTCTGCCATCCCCAGCGCGACATACTGGCCGTCCGCGTCGCCTCCCCGCTGCTGTCCGAAGGCCGCCTCGCCATCTCGCTAAACTTCCCCTATGGCGCCGACGAGTGGCGCAATGCCGCCGACTGGAACAAGCCGCATCTCCACCGCACATGCCCCATGCCCGGCCGCAACACCCTCGACCTCCTGAGATCCCTTGACGACGATCAATACCGCGTCGCCGTCGCGTGCTCTCAGGGCGCCGCCATCGTCAGCATGGGACCACACCAATTCAGGACCTTCACTTTCGCCGATAACATTGAAGTCGCATACGCCTTCTCACGCCAATCCATTACTGATCCTCTCCCCACATTCGCCGCGATAAAAGCCGCCGCCGCCGAACACTGGCAGAGCTTCTGGACCACCGGCGGAGCAATCGACTTCTCCGCCTGCACCGACCCCCGCGCTCACGAACTCGAACGCCGCGTCGTACTCTCCCAATACCTCACCGCCATCCAGTGCGCCGGGACCCTCCCGCCCCAGGAAACCGGCCTCACATGCAATAGCTGGTACGGCAAATTCCACCTCGAAATGCACTGGTGGCATGCAGTCCACTTCGCCCTCTGGAACCGCATCGACCTCCTCGAACGCAGCCTCGCATGGTACCAATCCATCCTCCCCGCCGCCCGCGCTACCGCCCGAATGCAGGGCTATCGCGGCGCTCGCTGGCCAAAGATGACCGATCCGTCGGGCCGCGAAAGCCCCTCTCGCACCGGCGTCTTTTTGATATGGCAGCAGCCTCACCCCATCTATTATGCCGAGCTTTGCTGGCGCGCACAGCCCGACCGTCGGACCTTGGACCGCTACAGACAGATCGTCTTTGAAACCGCCGAGTTCATGGCCTCCTACCCAACCTGGGACCAGGCCAGAAATCGTTATGTGCTCGGCCCCGCTCTGATCCCCGCACAGGAAAGCTATGGCCCAACCCGAGACCGCAATCTTAACCCAACCTTTGAACTGGCCTACTGGCACTGGGCCCTCCAAACCGCCCAGACCTGGCGCCGCCGCCTCGATCTCGATCCCGACCCCGACTACGACCGCATTCTTAACCATCTCGCCCGCCCAACCGTCCGCGCAGGTGTCTATGCCGCCATCGAAACCGACCCCTATACCATCTACCGGGACCACCCCTCATTGGTCGCCGCTTACGGCCTCGTCCCACCAACGCCGCTCATCGATCCGACCACGATGAGCCGCACATACGACCACGTCCTCAAAACATGGAACTGGCCCACCACATGGGGCTGGGACTACCCAATGCTCGCCATGACCGCGGCCCGCCTCGGCCAACCTGAAAAAGCCGTCGACGCCCTCTTCCTCGATTCCCCAAAGAACCGTTACCTCGCCAACGGCCACAACTGCCAGTCCGCCCGCCTGCCGCTCTACCTGCCCGGCAACGGCGGACTGCTGACAGCCGTCGCCATGATGGCAGCCGGATGGACCGACGCCCCCGACATGTCTGCCCCGGGCTTTCCCAAAAACGACAAATGGAACATACGATTCGAAGGCCTCAAACAAATGCCCTGACGCGCCTCTCGCTGCCAAAAACAAACGGCGACGGCCCCCATCTGCGAGTG
>JAWLHD010000046.1:0-14221 GCA_041690555.1 Anaerohalosphaeraceae bacterium | reverse complement strand
GAATCATCATAACCGGGCGATCCGCCCGCCGCCGCACTCGGCCGCCACCCGGCCCGGCGATTCCAAAGTGCGAAGTTCATGCTGTAAGGATCGCGAATAGTCAATGAAAAGCCCCCGCCATCGGTGATGCCGTACCAGTCATCGTCGTAATCGAACTGGAGAATAGTACTGTTGGTCCTGTCCTCCAGGTTGATGTTTTCGCCGGCGTTGCTCAAATTGCCGGTGTATACCCCGGGAGCAAGCCTTATGCCGGCCGTGCCGTAACGGGACTCGAAGGCGTCTCGATTCTTGACAAGCACGATGAACTCGCCGGCCGGCAGGGATTCGTTTGCGCCGAGTGTGAATGCATACTGTATTCCGCCGGTGAACTTGACGCCGTCGAGTAACAGTGCCTGTGAACCGATGTTCTTGAGTTCGATGAATTCATACTCTTCCTTGTTGTACGCCCCGCCTGGGGCCGGATGATACATGATCTCGGTAATCCTCAGATAGCGCTGTTGAGAGGATGGATTGCCGGTGTATGTAAAGGTCGAAACAGTCGCATAATTGTTGTCGGCAAGAATGAGTGTTTCACCCCAGCTTGACAGATGTCCTTTGTAACCGCCTACGACGAAATGGCCCTGACCGCCCCTCGGACTGACTGTTCGCTGACGAAAGGCCCTGACGTCAGGCGAAACGTATATCCGGCTTTTGCCGGGGATAACGGTGCCGGGCCTGAATGCAAACTCGACGCCTCCGGTCAGATGCCATCCCGAGATATCGACAGCCTCGTCGGCGGCA
Organism: Anaerohalosphaeraceae bacterium; assembly: GCA_041690555.1. Classification (GTDB taxonomy): domain Bacteria; phylum Planctomycetota; class Phycisphaerae; order Sedimentisphaerales; family Anaerohalosphaeraceae; genus JACZKQ01. The sequence continues at coordinate 13,441 of JAWLHD010000046.1, read as the reverse complement.
TTGGTGATCTCGACGTATTCCTCGTCCTGATTACCCGAACTCGGGTTGTCCTGAACGGAGGTAATTGTAACATGCTGGGCGATCTGTCCGCCGACGATCGTGATGACGCCGCCCTGCAGCTCGGGCAGTATGAGCAGGTCGCTGCTTGAGGCGCTGTCATTAAGACCGTGAATCGCCAGGACGTTCGTCCCCTGCCGGAGCCATGAAGCCGGCAAAAGAATATCTTCATAAATGATACACTGGCTGTCGGACCGACCGCTCAAAGCCCGCGAATCCCATGCCGGCTCACCCGTGAAATGACGGGAGGCTATACTGTTGCCGTTGAGATAGGCTATGAAGCCGTCGTCGTATTTCATATTGAGGATAAGAGAATCGAAAGCCGCAGGATCTTCGATCTCAAACGGGATCCGGATGTAAACAGACGTTCGGTTGACCATCATTTCGCGTATGTCGGTCATGATCAGCGAAGTGTAATTTACGCTGTCGCCGGGGCGATTCTCATAACCAATGCCGGTATATCCGTGTAGCCAGACCTGATCGAAGTCGGGCTGTATCCACTGCATGCCGAGAGAGTCGTCGGACGGAACGTGGTAATATGCCGTCGTTTCTCCCGGATTGCCGGAGACAAGTGTCGATGTGACAACGATCTCCGTCTGGCCGGTCTGTGATTCGGGTATCAGCGGTTCGGCGCCGCCAGGTCCGTACTTGACATACAGCTCGTTGCGCCGTAATGAAAAGAAGTTCTTCACGCTCGAAATGGACAGCGTAATATGCGCATACAAGGGAGCCGCTATTGCATCGCATATGGGTTCGTACTTCAATTCGCCCGACGGCGTGCCAGGCGGCTGGAGCAGTTCGTCCATCATCGTTCGAAGCCGCCGCAGGTACATCTGACGTGTCTGGGGCAGTTTGAAGAGAACGTCGAAAAGCACGTTCCACTGCTTGGTGCTCGTCTTGAGATGCTCCTCGTCGCCGAAGAACGGATGGTCTCTGTGCGGGCCTCCGTCGCCATAGACTCCAAAGGTGAAATCATTGTCCCACGGAAGGATCTCCCATTCGCCGGTGCCGTTTGTGTCGCGGTAAAAATAGAAGTTCTTGCGCGTATCGTCGCAGTCGTTCGAGATCGCGCGGGCTGCCAGATAGTTCATCATCTCAGGCAGGTTGAAGTTGTCAAACACGAATCGCCGGCGCTCCAACTCCGTGCCGGCCATCAGCCCGTCAACGACGGCCTGCAGATCCGAAACATCCTCCCAGCGCCGCGTCTTCTTCTCAATGCCGTTGTCGGTGTCGGAGAAACACGGCGTGTGCGGAAGATAAGGGTAATGGACAGGGTCGGCCTGGGCCTGGGTTTCTCCGCTGCGCTGGACAAATTTGTAAAGTGCGCCCTCCGGGTCCCGTCCGTGCCGCTGCAGAAAGTCCTCGTCCACCTGCTCGATCAGCACGCCGACCCGATCGAACTGGCCGTTGAGTTGCATGAGGACAAGAAAGGACTCGCATGCAGGCGTACCGCACCACGTGTGCGTATCGAACGCAAGAGATTGCCGGATGTAAGAGCTGTCGGCGCCCTGGGCGTTCATGTTGACCTCTCCCACCGTGGAGAGCTTTTCGTTGACATAGAAGTCGGACGCCTTGTTGAAGTCGAATTTCTGCGAGTACGCATTGGTAGCCTGTCCTCGCTGCCTGACGAATATGTTATCGTAGAAACGACCCTGGTAGTATACACAGGCCCGCGCTCCGGTCCGTGTGTGTGATGCGCTGGCGCTGGTGGTGAACCATTCCATCACGGGCAGTTGACTCTGCACGGACGGATCGGCCGCCACCGTCCCGAAATACCGGGGCGACTGATTCTCGCCGGTCAGGTCCAAAGCCAGGGGCAGGCGATTTTCACGTCCGAGCACGTCAGTCGTCTTGACGTAATAACGAAGCATTTGTCCAGGCCCGGCGGCGCCCCCGCCGATTACGCAGCCGTACACTCCGTCAGCGGCTGCCCCGTCGCCGTGCATGCCGTCGTCGTACATCGGAGTGCTCTGTTCGTTGCCGAACATAACGCGCCAGACGAGCGTTACGGAGGCGACCGCCGCATCAGCTTCGGTTATAGTCACCGTGACAACGAGGTCTTCATCGGGCTGCGGCCGTTCGGGATAGTGCTCCACGTTCGTTATGCCCGGACCGGTGTTCGGATACGGGGTGCCGTTTGCCGCACCGGGCGTTGGTACGAGGAAGTAGCAGCCTTCCGGCTCTGTACGTCCGACGTGCGTAGCCAGACCGTATGACACATCTTCATACTGTCGGGGCGGCGCGGGCCACTCGTGCTCGATCGTTTCACCGTCCGGCCGGACAAGCGCAAGATATTCGCCCTTGATGTCCAAAGCGAAATCGGTGTGCAGTTCGCCTGCCGGGTCAGACCGGTCCCGCCCCGAAGCAAAAACAACAAGGTACTGCTCCGGACCGATAGACACCTTAGGGAAGCGCCATTTTTTCAGCCTTCGAGCGTTATCCGTCAAATACCAGCCGTCAAGATCAACGGCCGTGGAAGTCGGATTATAAAGCTCGATCCAATCCGAGGTCATACCGTCCTCATCGTACAGGAACGCATCATTGGCAGCCATAAACTCGTTGATTACGAGCCTGGCCCCGGTCATGCCCCATTGCGAGCACAACAGCGCAAAGTCCTCCATGTCCACGCCGTCATTGCCCACGAAATCCGCGGGACTGAACTTGTCAGACAGCCACTCACGGGCAAATATGAGCAGGTCCTGTGCGTCCACTCGACAGTCATTGTTCAGATCGGTCTGCAAACACGGTGCAGCCCTCGCCTGGGTGGTGAATGACCAGACCTCTCCCGTGAGCACCTCCGTCGGGCTTATGTATTCGTCGACTCGCCAGTAGTACTTCGTGCCGCCCTGCAGTTGTACGGGACCAAACCGGCCCGTCGCTTCGACCGGGTCGCCGGCGTCGACTTCGCCGGCCGGATGGAGTTCGCTGTCCTCGCCGCCCCCACTCAAGTATACCTGATGCTTGACTATGTCCGGATTCGGCACAGTCGTCTGATCGCCTGACGGAGCGGCCACAACCGCGGTTTTCCATCGCAAGGTCACCGGACTCTGGACCTCAACAGCACCGTTTGCCGGCTGCGGATCGGATGCCCCTTTCAGCGACGTCGTTTCAAACTGAATCTCGGAGAAGCCTGCGCGGTCGCCGCCAAGGGCCGGCCTGGCGGCATCAAAGTAATTATCGCTGACAGTCATTTCAACGTATCTTGCCGTAACGAGTTGACTGAATTGGAAATCCTGCTGCTGGCTTTGGGCAAGATTGGCCGGGCGAAACTCCGGAGTGTAGGAAATCGAAACGCCTGCTTGATCGGCCCCCTCCGCCTCCGTCGCAAAACGCAGCGAAAACCGGCTGACGGAATTATTATGCGGACCGCTGGTTCCATAGCCCCGGAAGGCAAGACCGGTCAGCGTCACATCGGATCCCAGATCGCAGAGCAGGATAGGAATCGGACCTGATGCAAAGTAATCGGATTGATAGCCGCCGGGCGATTCCGTCGCCCAGCGGGAGAGAATGTTGCCGTCGCTGGCGGCGCTCACGGGGTAATACATCGAGCCTCGGATCAATGTCACACGACCTTCGGCGCTGATCAACTCCGCCGTGGCATACCGACCAAAGACGGCCGTTGCCACTGAGAACACCACCACCCCACGGAAAAACCGCCAAAAAAGCCAACACCCTCGCATAAGCACTTCACTCTCGGCGCTGTTGTGATAAAGCCATGACCTGTCTTAAGAACAGGCGGAACCTGTACGGCAACCGCACAGGTTCCACCTTGTCGATTATACCAGATTCTCTGACACAATTTCAAGCCGTCGACATCTTCGGCAATCCGGCCGCCTAATCGTTCTGCACCGGCCGGTACGGGAAGAAACCGTGATTCAGCCACTGCGCCGCCAGCTCAGCAAAATCGTGCAGATCAACGACACAATCGGGCACGCCCTCGGGACCGCTGACGTCAAACGGAGGATTTCCAAAGACGCATGCCGGGCCCACAACGTCGGTGTACAATTGGGCAACTTCCACGTGCTCCAGCGCATAGTTATATATTCGCACGTCGTCGATCAACCCGTTAAAGAAGAAATTAGCCGGGTTCTCATTCTGCCCTGCGCCTATGAACAGGTTGCTCTGGCCCGCCAGCTTGGGCATGTAAAGATCGCCGACCATCTGAATGGATTGCCTCCCGTTGATATACATGGTCGAAGTCCCCACAAGATAATCGCCCGATCGGCCCGTCGGTCTGAATGTAACCGCAACGTGCGTCCAATCTCCGGTGACTACGGGCACACCGCCGGGACCGGTCCAGTTGCCCGCACCGGTCCAGAATCCCCATTGATTGTTCGACTGGGCATAAACGATGAAACCCTGCACCGGCGGCTCATGACGGTTGCTGATAAGAGCCCTGTAGACGCCGCTGCCGCCGACCTTGCCCCAAGCGATCACGGAGAAGCTGCCCGTAGGGCTCCACGCCAGGGCGTCGTTGCTGACGGTCAGATAGTCGTTGACGCCGTCAAGAGCCAGCGCCTCACCGGCGTTAACCAGACCTTCTGCAAATCCCGGTTCACCGACTGCCGCCCCGTCCGTGGCTCCCGATGGATCGTCAATGTTCTCGTATGTTCCTTCGAAAGGCCAGTAGGCAATCCGCTGCTTCACGACCACCCACGCAACGCGCGACACCGCTGCCGCGTCAACCTCCGGTTCTGCAATCGATACAATGCAGTAATAGCTGTCGCCGCTGTTCTCGGAGGTTTGCTCTGGTGTCGTGTAGCTTGAGGCATCGCCAACGATCGTATCTCCTGCCGAATCGACGCGGTGCCACTCGTATCTCAATCCGTCGCTGGTCTCGGTGAACGGATTGACTGCATCCACGCTGAATGTCGCGGCCGCACCAGCATTGACATATTGATCAACCGGTCCCGAGACAATCCGTGGATCGGAAGCCAGGGTCACAAACGACCAAACGTCGCCCGTTATCGAGTTGGTGTCGGTTACCTCATCGATCCGCCAGTAGTAAGTCCTGCTTCGCAAGAGCGCAATCGGCCCATAGTAAGCACGATCGCCCGTAGCGTCGATCTCGTCAAGGAAGTACACATTAGGATCTGTCAGACTGCCGTCGCTGATGTAAATGGCATGCTTGACGATGGCCGGATCGGCGATCACCATGTTAGGGTCCGCCGGGTCATAAACCAGACCGGTGGCCCAGCTCAATGTCACGTCGACGTAAGACGGTTCGCTGCTCTCATCCTGCTGCACCTGCGGATCGAGCGCCTTGGAATAGTCTTCCTCCTGCAGATAGACTTCACTGGCAAACCGCACCTCGCCAAGCCCCACGCGATCGCCGCCAACCGTCGGATTGACGCCTAAGCCATCCGGGTCCCCATAGTGATTGTCAGTGATCCGCATCCGGACGTAGCGAGCACTCTCGCCCGGAAGGCGAAACGGCTGTGCACTGTTGATGCCCGGAGGTATCATCGCGGGCTTGGCAGTCACGGTAGTAACAGGGCCGTCAAAAATGGCGGAACCCTCGGCTTCCGTATTGAATTGCAGTTCAATCGTGCGCGCATGGTTGCCGACATTGATTCCGTTTCCGCCGTCGTTCTGGTACTGCCAGATTACCAGCGTGCCCACCGTTGTGTCTCCGCCGCCCGTCAAATCCCAAACGATGACCGGAGGACTTGTCGCCCCAAAACCCGCGAAGTAATCGGGAGCCGACGCATTGGTCACCCACGACTCGAACACTCCGCCGTAAACGTGAACGGCCTGGAGCGCCGCATTAAGCGAATCGCCTCCGTTAACCGCCGGAGTCATGCCGGAATTGTTGATCAGCATATCCGTAGTCGCGGTGCTGTACACGTTCGTGTTGCTCTCGCTTGCGATCGCGGGAACGATAATACCCCCCGCGGCCGTGCCAGACGACATTGCCAGGCCGCCGGTGAAAACCAATAGCATTATGAAAACTCGTTCGGGTCTCATGACTTCCTCCTTACATCAAAATGAACATCAGAAATGACAAACTGTGAACACGCATCAAAAAACTCGCTGCAAGGTCGGCGTCGGCTGAATGAGCAAGAAAAACACACTTGCCTCTGAAAAAGGACTTCGGCGGAATAAATCAACAATTCGCCGACGAAACTGGAATGCCTCCAACTCAGTGCGCCCATACGCCTCCTTCTCGGTCCTCACCGAAGCGCCTGTAGCAATGCAGAATCGCACCCACAAGCTCCAAATCATGATACATCCTGGCACTGGTCGCGTCAAACGAAAAAGAACCCAAAAACACAGTACCGCAGCGGTTTCTGCCGCGATTTCCGACAAGGGGCAAGCAGAACTTCACTTGCAGTAGTTGCGTTCTTTCTCTATGCTGAGCTGCAATGAAGCAGGCAGCCGGATTCGTCGAACGGCCGCTAAAGATGATGCGAAACCACAGGAGACATTATGCGATACGTCATACCGCCTTTGATTTCCGGCGGCATCATGCTCACCTACCAATGTACAAACGCATGCAGGCACTGCCTGTATCGCTGCCGTCCGGACAAGAGCCCTTGGATGACCGAGGCGATGATAGACAGCGTGTTCTCTGCTCTTGCCGACGAACCGCGTCTGCAAGGCGTTCACCTGGCCGGCGGCGAGGCAACAATGCGCATGGACGTTCTCCTGGAGGCGGTCAAGGCCTCGGTTCGACACGGTGTCCCGCTGGACTACCTTGAGACCAACTGTGCCTGGTGCATCGATGAGCCCACGGCACGCGAAGGGTTCCAGAAGCTGCGTCAGCATGGTCTGCGCGCCGTCCTCATCAGCGCCTCGCTCTTTCATAATGAATTCGTAGCCTTCGAGCGGACCAAGGCCGGTGTCTCTGCAGCCGACAAGGTGTTCGATGGAAATGTAATCGTATGGACCCCGGAAGGCTATCGCGCCTTATCGAAGCTGGGCCATGCGGATCGGACGCACACGCTCGCCGAATCGTGCAGATTGCTCGGCATTGACAATGCCGGTCTCTGGCGGCTCCACTCCTATGTAAGGCCGAGCGGCCGCGCCGCCGAGGCCTTACGCAACGGCCTGCCTGCCTTCCCCGCCGAGCACTTCGCCGGCGACGATTGTTCCGGCATGCTCTCATCGGTCACACATTTTCACATCGATCCGAACGGCTTGCTGTTCACTGGCGGCTGCCCGGGCATAACTGTCGCCAGTGTGCGGAATGGACTGCACCCGCAAATTGACCCGGCTCGGTTCGGCCTTTTCTGCAGCCTCTTTGACGCAGGACCCTGCGGCCTGCTTAAAAGTAAGAACCTTGACTTCACACCGCGAACGACGGGCTACATCAGCAAATGCGACCTGTGTCTTGACATAAGAAAGCAGCTTCGACACAAAGGGGATTTCCCGGAGCTTCAGCCTCGCGAGTTTTATGCTTAGCAGTCTTGCCGTACCAATCTGGAACGCACCCGCGCCGCATTCCGCCTGCCCCTAATAGGCGATTGCCGACTTCGTTTTTTCAAATCCGCTTGACGCCGCCGCCGATTGCATTATCATCTGTGTGCTTTCAGCGATGCAAAAAACTTTGCAATTCACAGGCGATAAAGATGAGCGATGATCGCACCAAAGGGCAAATAGAAGCTGAGATCAGCGAAGCTATCATCAGGTTCGAGAAGGAATACATGGGCCGCGGACCCGACGAAACGAGGACGTACTTCCTCGAAGATATGGTCGTCGTGCGCCTGCAGCGAGTCCTCACGCCCGCCGAGAGGCAGCTTGCCAAGGCTGATCCGAATTCCAAAGGGCGGGCACTGGTGAAGCAGGTCCGGATGGAACTTCTCGAGAAAGCCCGGCCCCTCCTTGAAAAAACCATTTGCGATATTACCGGAAAAAAGGTAATCAGCCTCCACACCGATATCAGTACCGTCACGGGCGAACGCGTCATCGTCTTCACCCTGACGAATCCGACCGCAACTTGATAGCCAGGTTTTAGTCAGAATTCTCTTGACACCGCCCGCACCCTCGCTAAAATAACACGGAAATATCAGGCTGATGAACAGGGGGCGGCGATAGCCGCCTGCTGGAGAGTAAGCCGGCACGCAGCGCCAGATCGCTTAGCTGTTGCCGGTCTTTTCGTTTTTGCCTTATAAGCTGTTTGCTATGTTGAGCGCGGTCCAGTGCATGGATGGCGCATTCAGGATACAGGCCAGTGGCCCGACTGTCGGGCCCTGGCCTTTTTTTGTGCCAACTTTGGCCGGTAATCTCAAATGAAAGGAAACGCATGATTGGCTGTCACATGGGACGCAACTTTCAGGTAACCGTCTCCGGGGGGTCCTACCAGGAAGGCCTGTCCGCCACGTTGCAGGGAGTCCCTCCGGGAATGATCTTCACCGAGCAGGAAGTATACGGCGATCTGCTGCTGCGAAAGCCCGGCGCCGATGAATTATCAAGTCCTCGCAAGGAGCCGGACCTGCCGGTGATATATTCCGGAGTCAATGCCGCCGATACCATCGAGAACGCCGGCAACTGCAACCACACCAACGGCACGCCGCTGTGCATACTCATTCCCAATCTGGACCGGCACTTCATACACATCAAGCAATACCAGGACACCAACAGAACACCAAGACCCGGGCATGCCTCATATGCTTCATTCGTCAAGTACGGACCCGACGATGACGCAATCGGGGCAGGCATCTTCAGTGGTCGCTACACCGCGACGATTGTCGCCGCAGGCTATGTCGCAAAGCAGGTTCTCAAGAATTTCGGCATTGAAGTCTTCGCCTATGTCAGGGAGGCCGCCGGAGTCCGCTGCCCGGACATTGAACACGCCACGGTGCTTGACGCCGCAAACCGCTACAAGAAGATGCGGCACGACCTCGACCCGTTCTACCAGGAAATCTACGTCAAAGGCCGTATCCGCCCTGAAATGAGATTCCTCGAAAAAATGGCTGTCTTCGCCCAGATCGAAAAGGAGATCGACGACATCCGAGCCAGGGCCCCCCAGATGACGCCGGCAGGCATCATAGACAAGTACGGCGTTCATCATGTCGTCAACTGCCCCGACATCCAGGCCGCCGAAGAAATGCTTCAGGCATGCAACAAGATCACTCGAACCGGCGATTCCTCGGGCGGCATCGTCGAAGTCGTCGTCACCGGCGCACCTGCGGGCCTCGGCGAACCCGTGTTCGACAAGCTCGACGCCGAACTCGGCCGCATGCTCGGCATCGGCGCTGTCAAGGGCGTCGAAGTCGGCGCAGGCTTTGCCGTCAAGGACATGACCGGCTATCAGTCCAACGACCAGATGCACGCCGAAAACGGCAGGGTCGTCTTCGACTCCAACAGCGCCGGCGGCATCACCGGCGGTCTGGCCACCGGCCAATCTATTGTCGCGAGACTTGCCGTCAAGCCGACACCCACAATCGACAGGCCCCAGCACACCATCGACAAGTACACCCTCGAGAACAGGGACCTCGCCGCAATTACCCGCCGCGATCCGACCATCGTCGCAAGGATCTGGCCCGTCGCCGAAAACTACACCGCCCTGGTCATCCTCGACCTCCTCATCGCCCATCTCGGCTTCCAGGCTGTAAAAGCAAGCTGCCAATGAAACCCAACGAGGAACCCATGAGGATTTCACTGATGAATGAAGAAGGAATGCTCAGGCAGCGGATCGAAAAAGCGGCCGCCATGTTCGTCGGCGAGTACCTGCGGGTAGCGCCAAAGTCGATTTCGATCGATCTGCATTCCGCAAACGTCATCGTAACGCTGCAATGCATCGTTCCGCCCGCGGAAAAGGACTTCGCGCATGGCAATGCGGAAAGCAGAGCCCTGCTTGAAAAATGCTACGGCGAGGCCTTTGACGCGGCGAAAGCAGATTTCGAGCAGACTTTGGCCAATATCATGAACCGTCACGTTGAAAGCTCAATGCTGCGAATACACCCTGAATCAGGCAACGGCGTGATGATCGTCAACTTGGCGGTATAACACGCAAGATAGAAGAGAATACGCATTACACTGCTGGAAAGGAGCAAAGACGATGCAACAAGAGTACGAAAGCCTCTTGCAAACACTACTGACGAAGGAACATTACAGCCGTCTGATGAATATTGACAATGTCAGGCTTCACGAATTCGTAGCCGACAGCATAATACTTTGCAAGCCGGATTCCGTATACGTTGTGACGGACTCCGATGAAGATGTCGCCTATGTCCGCGAGATGGCCGTCAAGAGCGGCGAAGAACAACTGCTTAAGATCGAAGGCCATACATGCCATTTCGACGGAATGGAGGATCAGGGACGCGATCGCGAAGTTACCAAATACCTCGTCGACAAGAACGAATCACTGAGCAAGGCGTTGAACCAGATCGAACGCCAGGAAGGCCTCTCTGAAGTCCGCGGCCTCCTTAGCGGCGCCATGCAGGAAAGAACCATGATCGTTCGATTCATGCTGCTCGGACCCGCAAGGTCCGCCTTCAGCATTCCATGCGTCGAGTGTACCGACTCATGGTACGTCGCCCACGCGCTGAATCTTCTGTACCGCCTTGGCTATGAGGAGTTCGTCCGACTTGGCCCGGAGGCGCAGTTCTTCGCCACGCTGCATTCCAGCGGCAAGGTCGACGAGCGAATGGTCAGCGTTGAGTCGGACAAAAAACGCATCTACATCGATCACGCCGCCGACACCGTCTACAGCGTCAATACGCAGTACGCCGGCAACACAGTCGGATTGAAAAAGCTCGCGCTGCGCCTGACGATCCGCAAGGCCGATCGCGAAGGCTGGCTCGCCGAGCACATGTTCATCTCCGGTGTGAACGGCCCCGGCGGCCGCAAAACATACCTGGCCGGCGCATTCCCGAGCGCCTGCGGCAAGACCTCCACCGCAATGCTTCCCGGCGAAACCATCATGGGCGATGATATAGCCTACTTTCGCACGATCAACGGCGAGTTCCGCGCCGTAAACGCGGAAGCCGGAATATTCGGAATCATTCAGAACGTTACCGCCAAGGACGACCCCGTCATCTGGGACGTCTTGAATAAACCCGGAGAGGTCATTTTTTCAAATCTGCTCATCGCCGACGGCAAGCCCTACTGGCTCGGCATGGGCGAGCAAACCCCGGACAAAGGAGTCAACTTCTCCGGCGACTGGTTCGCCGGCAAGAGGGATGCCCAGGGAAATCCCGTCCCGCTTGCGCACAAAAACGCGAGATACGCTGTAGCTTTAAAAGCCCTCGCTAACTGCGATCCCGAACTGGAAAGCCCCGAGGGCGTAATACTCGGCGGCCTCATGTACGGCGGGCGCGACCCAAAGGCCTATGTGCCCGTACAGCAGGGATTTGACTGGAATCACGGTATTGTCGCCTACGGCGCCTCGCTCGAAACCGAGACGACCTTCGCAACAATCGGCAAGGAAGGCGTCCCCGAAATCAACCTGATGAGCATCCAGGATTTCGTCGCCATACCGCTCGGCAAGTACATCCAGAACAATCTGGAATTCGTCCGCGGCTTGAAGAACCCGCCCCTGGTCTTCGGCGTCAACTATTTCCTCAGGGACAAAGACGGCCGATTCGTCAACGGCGTTCGCGACAAGCACGTGTGGGTCAAATGGATGGAGAAGCGCGTGCACGGTGATGCCGATGCCGTCTCGTCGCCGACCGGGCTTATACCTGAGTACGCCGATCTGGTGCAGCTCTTCCGGGAGGTACTCCAAAAAGACTACTCAGAAGAAGATTACATCAGCCAGTTCACCGTGCGCGTGCCGGAGAACCTGGCCAAGATCGACCGCGTCGAAGCATTTCATCGCGAACACGTCGCCGACGCTCCGGCCGAACTGTTTGAGGTGCTCAACGCGCAAAGAAGCCGCCTGATGCATCTCCGAAAAATCAAAGGCGATTATGTCAGCCCGTTCGATCTGTGACGCGAGCAGCCCTCGGCCTCTAATCCGGCAGCGAAAAAGAAATGCTGCGATAGTCTGAATATGGCAAACAACAAGAAAACTGCGGTATTCCTCGACAGAGATGGCACCATCATTGAAGACCGAGGCCATTTGCGCAGCGCGTCGGATGTCGTCTTCTTTGACGATACATTTGACGCGCTGCGGAAGCTTCAGAAGTACTTTCTGCTATTCATAGTAACCAACCAGTCCGGCGTGGCCCAGGGCGCGATTACACGTGCTGATGTCAATCGCGTCAACGCCCACGTTGTCAGCACTCTTAACCGGCAGGGTGTCCGGATAAGGGATCTTTATGTCTGCCCCCACGATCGCTCCGATGGGTGTCGCTGCATAAAACCCAAACCCTGGTTCCTGCAAAGAGCCGCCGCCATGCACGGCCTCGACCTTGGCGGATCATTCACCATAGGTGATCATCCGCACGATATCAAGTTCGCCCATAACGTCGGCGCGGCGGGCATTTACGTCCTGACGGGGCACGGGCAGAAGCACCTTGGCGAACTCCCCGAAAATGTGGAGACGGCGTCCGGCCTATACGACGCCGCCGAAATAATCCTCCGCAATCGAGGCGCAGCCGCGTCCCGGTTGCACAGACGCAATGACGACGAAATAGTGCTCGACATGGCCGTCGCCGCTGATTTGTGGGAAAGAGCCGATCTGCCCCGAACGCCTGCCGACGCAAAGCATGTCGCCGAGGTGCTCACGAAAGCCGGAATACGCGTCCACGAAGTCTCGGGAGGCTGGCTCGCATGTGAACCGCGCCCCGCTGCCGTCCATGAGGCCCTGACCGGCAAACTGGCCCCGCCTGATTGGCTGGAGCGGTTTGACTGTCAACCCGAAAAGCCAGGCTGCGTCCTGAAACTGCTCGCCGCGTCCGGAATACGAGTGTGCGACGCTTGATTCACCACGCCCAAAACGGTTTGCCCGCCCAGACGGCAAATCATTGATGATCACACCGGTCCGCCTGTCCCGCCTCATCGCCCGCAACGGTCGACAAAAAAATTACATTTGACATGTGCAGCCGAAAGGTTTACCGTTATACTCAGCTTTAGTGGTATTGTACATGACGTGAGGAGAACACAATGTTGCTGTCGGCCGCGGGATTGGACGACCTTTTCTGCCTCACACCTGTTTATATCTGAACCAGACCGGAATCACCTGCCATATGGGCGGCGCCCCTGCCCGGCGGGTGAACATAAAACCGTCGGGTGAAACATGGAACATGATCGAACCACGCGTCCCGCCAAAGCCGCGCTGAAAAGATTAACCAAGTGCTCACGCCTCTGCGCACCTGATCCAGGCATTCACGTGAAGGAGAAACGGAATGAGCAAGTTCAAGGGATTTACGCTGATTGAATTGCTGGTTGTAATTGCAATCATCGCGATTCTGCTGGCAATTACCGGCCCCGGCCTCAGGATAGCAAAAGGCCGAGCCAAACAGGTCATGTGCTTGTCAAACCTCTCCCAGTGGGG